>JBBIUW010000422.1:0-2922 GCA_037440045.1 Sphingobacteriaceae bacterium | reverse complement strand
ATCATAAACAGTAAAATCCTCAAGAGTGGCGCTGTTTACAACTCCTTGTGCAATAAAAAAGAGTAAATTTCCATTGCTATCATACATTGCATTATGAGCCTGAGTACCAGTGGATCCAAGATAACTATTTACCGGCAAAGGAACCGGTGAACCTGGGCCTGAAGAGTTAAAAGTTATATAGTTTTCAGGTAATGACCATAACCTCTTTTGTGGTTGTGCTTTTGATAAACTATATGCAATTATCATTGCAAGTAGCAGCAGAATTTGTTTTGTGTTTTTCATAGTTGAGTTTTTGGTATTGATTTTTTAATTGTGAGTTTATGACAGTTTACATATTGCATCATTCAAACAGATATATTATTCAGCTAAATCTTTTCTTAGTGTAAATAAAATGATTTATCAATATTCTTCACAGAATGCTTGCGCCAAAGATTTACAGAATAATTAAACTAATTACTGTATGATAATATTGTTTTCTACTGTATTAAAATACAGTAGATTGCCTCAGTGATACAAAGAGTTTGTGAAGATTTAAAAAGAGGCTCTTTTGAAAAGAAAATGAGAAGCAATGTTTTATTTTATCCGAATAGCTTTTAGTCTGCCACTTGAATTTGCGGCTGTACCAAAAAATGTACCCTCAAAAATTTCTCCATTTATTAATATTGATGCTGTAATTTCACCAACAGTTGGCCGTTTTTCTCCATCCATTTTATAGGAAAAATATAATTTATCATCTGATATTTTTCCCTCAAAATGCATGGGAATATGTTGTGAAGCTGGAATATCTGCACTGTCAATTTGTGTCATTTCACCATCAGCCTTTATTTTTTCGTTTTCCTGAAAAAAGAACATTCTATTGGTTGTTACCTTTCCGATATATGCTTTATATGAACTTTTGTCAATATGAAAATATACATCCCATTTTCCAGCCAAATCAAATCTTTGTTTGGCTTTATAGTATTCATACATTGTAATTGCACCTGTGATTATTCCAATTAAAGCTGCAATTCCACCAATTAATTTTCCAATATCTTTTTTTGTAACTACCATTTCTTTAACTGAATTAGTTTGGTAACGAAGATTTGAAATTACAGTAAAAGAAGTACGATATAAAAGCACCGTTTTGTCCTGTATTTTAATACAGGACTGAAAGGTAGAATTTAAATTAATTTTAGAATCATGGCTTTTCTAACAAGCCCAGCAGTATTTTTAGCATCAAATTTTGTCAATAAATTTTGTCGATGCTGATTGATTGTTGTTTTTGCAAGATGCAATTTCATAGCAATCTCTTCATTTGTGTATTCTTCGGCAATTAACTTAAGTATTTCGGCTTCACGTTTTTTTAATTGTATTGTTGGTTTTGGAATAACAACCTTTTTACTACGTTGTTTAATAAATGCCATTGCAACTTCATTGCTGTAGTATTGATTACCACCGAGTACTGTTTCAATCGCGTTTATTAGTTCTGCTGGTGAAATATTCTTTAATACATATCCATGCGCCCCTGCATCCATCATGTCTTTCATGTAAAGGTATTCATCATGGTTTGATATTGCCAAAATTTTACTATCAGGCTTTACTGTAAGTATTTTTGAAACACACTCTGCTCCTGTAATATTATTAGGCAATTGAAAATCCATTAATATTATATCAAATTTGTTTTTCTTAGCTAACTCAATAGCAAATTCAGCATTTTCTGCTTCTTGAATAGAGAATTGGAGTGGAGACTCTGTTTTTTCAAGCATCATCCGAATACCATCTCTTATCATTTGATGGTCATCAACTATCAAAACATTAATTTCTCTCTTTTTCATAATTAATTTCATTTAAAAAGAACTTTTCAATACTTATAAAACATTTAGTTCCCTTGTTTATGTCGCTTTGAAGGCTTATCTTACCATTATAAGGCAATAATCTCGTTTCCATATTCTTTATTCCTAATCCATTATTTGAATTAGATTTTGTTAAATCAAATCCACAACCATTATCAGAAATCTTTACATTCAAATGATTCTCGGTAAGAATAAAATTAATTTTTACAATTTTAGCGTTTGCATGTTTAATTGTATTGCTAATAAATTCCTGTACTATTCTAAAAATAGTAATCTCTAAGCTTTTTGACAGTAATAGTTGCTCCTTAGGAAAGGAAATTTTGAAATCTAAAATTTTTTGTTTCTCAATTTTAGCACATAACTCCTTTATAGCTTCAAATAAACCATAGTTCTCTAATGTTCGTGGCATAATGTTAAAGCAAATATTTCGTAATTCTTGAACAGAATTTAAAATGGCATCGTGCGATTTTTCAAGTATTTCAGAAATATTCTCAGAGGATAAATTTTTATTCCCTTTCAATGTTCCTAAATAAAATAGGATTGCAGAAAGTTGTTGTCCTAAAGAATCATGTAAGTCTGTGGCTATTCTCTTTCTTTCATTTTCTTCTGTTTTGACAATTGCATTTATAACATTGCTTTCGTTTTCTTTTTGAATAGTAATATCCTTAATAATTCCCTGATAATTTTTTTTATTCTCCTTTAATCTAACTATTGATATCAGGCAATCAACATAACGATTCTCCTTGCTTTTTAATTTTGCATAAAAATCTTTCACACTACTTTTTGTCCGTAACTGTTGCTCGAATTCATTTTTTTTATTTTCATCAATAAATAAATTCAACAGAGAATTTGATTTAAACATCTTGTTCCAAGCTTTATTTGTTTCAAGTAAAGCTTTATTAATATCCATAATAAAAATTGCGTCACTCGAATCCTGAAATATCTTTTGATATTTTGTTTCGTACTCCAACAACTTCCTAACATCGCGTGCGATAACAATGAAGCCGATTTTTTCCTTTTGGTCAGATAACAAATGAGTTACAATGCATTGGCAATCTATATTTGCACGTTTTTTAAACTGAATTTTTAT
>JBBIUW010000421.1:0-2932 GCA_037440045.1 Sphingobacteriaceae bacterium | reverse complement strand
AGGTAAACCGCTTACATAGTCAGTTTCCATTTTAATCATTTCCATATCACGGCTATTCATAGCTACGTCTTCAGCTGTAATATATTTACCGCCTAAGCTATTTACAAATTTCCCAAAACGACGTAATAAAGCTTCTGTTTTAATTTTACTAGCATCGCCAATAATAACAGCTTTCCCGCCTCCTAAATTTAAACCAGCTACTGATGATTTGTAAGTCATTCCACGAGATAAACGTAAAACATCTGTTAAGGCTTCCATTTCATTATTATAATTCCACATACGAGTACCGCCTAATGAAGGGCCTAATACAGTATTATGAATAGCAATGATAGCTTTTAAGCCAGTTGCATTATCGTTACAAAATAAAATTTGCTCATGGTTGTTTACTAACATTTGTCCAATAACAGGATTTTGAGCTAAATTCGAATCTTTAATATCTTTTACTTCCATAATTAGGAGGGGTTAAATTTCGCCGCTAATTTAGGGTTTATTTGCATAGAAAATAATTTTTTTGAATGTATTAAATATTTAAAAATCAATCAGTAAATTAGACGCTTAATTTGAAAAAAATAGCTAAATATTTAGTTCTTGTTTTGCCTCTGTTTTGTTTCGCTCAAAAAAACATGACAGGTACAAAAGACTTTTACATAAAGGTTGCGCCCACTTATGGATTTATATTTGAGCACAGGAGCACTATTGGTAATTTAGTAAAAGGATATATTCCTGGAATTGAAGTAGATTTTGTGAAACCAACCACTGGAAGTAAAAGATGGCACCGCGAAAATAATTTTCCAGAAGTAGGTTTGTCTTTTAATTTTATTGATTTTGCTAACCCTAAACAATTAGGGTATTGTTATGCACTTTCTCCTTACATAGAGATTCCGTTAAATAAAAAGGTAAGAGCCTCTCGACCTGTATTAAGAGTATGTTGGGGAGTATCTTATTTAACTAAACATTTTGATATTAATGAAAATCCTAAAAATATAGCTATTGCAACACATTTGAATACGTATGTACAATGGAAGGTTTTATGGCATTTAAATTTGAGTAATAAATTTAGATTAGAGCCAGGGTTATCTTTTGCACATGCTTCGAATGGACGCTCTCAAGTTCCTAATTTAGGTTTAAATGTTGTTTCTCTTAATCTTGGTTTAACGTATAAACTAAATGGAGAAGTTGCTAAATCAGATTTAATTGATTCAGGTTCTGTTTGGAAAAGTAAACATGAAATATTAGTTTGGGATGCCGCAGGATTCAATGAACATGAGCCTCCAGGAGGACCAAAATATTTTACAAATACATTTGGCGCAAACTATTACTATAATGTTAGAAATACACATAAGTGGGGTGGAGGTTTAGACTTATGTTATGACAAACAAAACGAGTATCATTTGCAAACGTCTGGTAATCCAGCAAATAGTTGGACGGATATTTTGCAATTAGGTGTAAAAGTATGTTATGCTTATAATATTAGACAGGTAAGTTTGCCAATTGAAATGGGATATTATGCAATATCTAAACCAAAGGAAGATGGTCCAATTTTTCATCGAATAGGGATAAGATATTATTGTAAAAATGGCTTAATGTTTAATTTCACGATGAAGTCGCACTGGGCAGTTGCTGCACATTTCGACTATGGTTTGGGATATCGTTTTAGTATCAAAAAGAAAAAAATAAATGCGTAAGAAGATAGTTATATCTATTGTTTACATTTTATTATTTGTTTCTTGTAAAAAAGAAAACATGTTTGATTGTTTTACTTCAAATGGTAAAACAAACGTTATTTACCATGATGTCAAGGATTTTAATAGTATCTATATTACTGATAAAATGGATTTATACTTAACACAAGGTCCTGATTTTGAAGTGAAAGTAGAAGCAGGTTCTAATATGCAGCGTTTAATTAAGGTTGAATTGGAAGGCGAAACATTAAGAATTGATAATCAAAACACTTGTAATTTTGTGAGAGGCTATGATCATAAAATTAACGTATATGTTACAGCTCCATATTTCAAATATATTAAACACGGTGGATTAGGCACTATTCAGACTACTAATACTATTGTTCAAGATGAACTTACGTACCGAAATGAAAGCTCAGGCGATTTAAAATTAAATGTTAATATCGGAACAATTTTAGGTAGCTCTCATGGAAATGGAGATACGTATCTGTCTGGAGTTACCAATAATTTTTTTGATGATTACACTGGTACTAATTATTTGTATGCCTCGGAATTAAAAATAACAGGATATGTTTATTTACATAGTATTACTATAGGTCACACTTATATAAACGCGCCAGAAAATGGTTTAATGGATATAATTATTGACAAAGCAGGAAACATATATTATAAAGGAAATCCAAATACCATACATTTAACCAGAAATGATAAAGGTGATTTGATTAAAGAATAGGTTCTTTCATCTCTAATTGCAACATTTTTTAACGAAGCTCTAACACTAAAAAGTGTATTTTTACGTTACTTTAATTATGGGTTTATACAGAGTTTATTATAGTTTTATTTTTTTAATTTTTACTCTAAAATTAATATCACAAGATGATTATGTTAATGATAATCAGATGCGATATGAAGATTGGACATATAAGCCTTATATCAAAACAGTATTACTTCACGAATCGACCTTTGATGCAAATCCTGCAATATTACAATTTAACGGTCATGAACAACTAGAATTAAGTTTTGATGATTTAGAGGGTGATAAAAAAGATTATGCAATAAGTTTTGTTCATTGTAGTGCAAATTGGGAACCATCTGATTTAGTAAGTGCTGAATATATGAACGGGTTTTATGAAGCTAATATCATTAATTATAATTATTCTACAAACACTATACAGCGCTATACTCATTACTCAATTTTGTTTCCGCAAACAAATATGCAGTTTACAAAAACAGGTAATTATATTGCTTAT
>JBBIUW010000420.1:0-2942 GCA_037440045.1 Sphingobacteriaceae bacterium | reverse complement strand
GTGTTCCATTTTTTTATTCTTTTGAAAAAATGTTTGAGATATAACATCATAATATACTAATCCTGTTTTATCATTTGCAAACCAAAGTTTTTTGTCATTAGACGCGGCAACATTATAAAAAACACGTTCTTGATCTACCTTTGATGTAAAATAAAAATATGCCTTAGTGCCCACAATTTTACAAATGCCGCTATTAGCATAACTTGCTCCCCATAACTCATCCTGTTCATTTATATAACCATCTAAAACAAATTCTAAAGACGTAAAATTTGTATTTGTTTTGAGAGAGTAGCGAATAAATGTAGAGTCTGTTTCTTCTGTTAAAAAATCACCATTTAAAAAAAGCCATTTGTGTTTTTTATCAGGGCTATATCGAATGTGTGAAATTTTAGAAAGTTCATTTGGATCTTGGGATTTATAGAATACATTCTCGTTAATTCGGGAGATACCCCTCGCCATATCACATACCCACAAATTTTTATACGAATCATAAAACAGACTAAACGAACTATTGCCAACCAATCCCTTCTGTCTATTAAAATGCGTTGTACTATTGCCAGACTGCAACACAACACCGTTACCATAAATACCATAAGCAATGCCAACATCTGTTTTTACAATTCTAAAAATTCTTTCATTAAAAGATCCTCCTGCAGAATATAATACACTGTCATTGGCGCAAATTCTTCCAAATCCTTTAGCCCATGTGCCAAAATATAAAGTATCGTTTGCTGAAAGAACCGATAACACAGCGTTTCTGAAAGGATCCAAAACACTATGCTCGTTGTTAATTTTTAAATGTGTCCATTGATTATCTTCCATAATCATTAAACCCTGTTCAATTAAAGCCAAATAAACCTTATTACCTAAGAATGCGATATCTCCTACATCGTTAGTTGGCAGTCCAGTAGTTGTATCAATAATAGAAAAACTGTTATCGTTGTTAATGCGTATTATTCCTTTATTGGAAGACGATATCCAAATTCTGTTCTTGTTGTCTTTAGATATATTTCGACCATGAAACTCTTTAAAATCAACTATACGATTATCTGGTATATAACAACTATCGTTTTGGATATAGAAAAAACCTTCTTCGGTATTTATCCAAATTTTGCCTTGGTTATCATATAATATACTAAGGCATGACATTGTTGGTAAACCACTTTCTTTGTTGTATAAATAATATTTTAAACCATCATATTTTACTAATCCTGCATCTGTAATAATCCACATATTATGTTTTAGATCTTCTGTAATATCCATGGATGTATTAGCAATAAAGCCGTGCGCCTTATCTGTGTATGTTATATTTGCCTCAGCATTGTCTCTAAATAACCATTTTGGTGCAGACTCAATAGCAAAGGGTTTAATAGCTTTTGCCTTAAAGTGTAACGGGTGTTTTATTAAATTGTTTTTTGGATTCTTATTGATAAGTGATTTAAAGTGCAAGGGTTTGTGAGCCATTTGAGTAGCCACTTTCTTTACTTCTGTTTTTATAACATCCTTTACCTCACAAGTTACATTTAGTTTAATTGGTGCAGAGTTGTTTTTATTTTTTTCCCATTTATAGGTTCCTATTTTTTTTAAGGTTACAGTTTGTGCATAGTGAAAACAATACACAAACAAAAAAAGATATAAGATAAAAAAACGCATGTAAAATACTAACACGCTAAGTTCAGCATAATCGTTTATATAAACAAAAAGCTGGGGTAAACAGCCAAACTTTGTATTTAAAGCAGGATAAACAATCTCTGCTAAATCAAATAAATTCGTTAATTACTGCTTAATTAACTTTTGAGAAAGTACAACTCCATTTGCCTTCAGATAATAAATGCCCGTTGCCATATTGGTAAAATCTAATTGGATTGTTTTTTGATCGGGCGACTCAACTGAAACTGTTTTTACAATTTGACCGATAGAATTAAATATCTCTAACGTTTTTATATTTACAATTCCCTCCAATTGCACAACACAAGTATGTGTAAACGGATTCGGTTTAATTAAAAGACTACCTTCTTTACTTAATTCCACGCTTTCTATTTTTGAATACGTAAACGAATTATCATAATCAAATTGTTTCAATCTGTAATAAGTGATTCCAATAAATGGTTGAGGATCATTCGTAAGATATTCTTGTTTTAAATTTGTTGTTCCTGCTCCTTTTACCTTAGTTAAATAAGACCAGTTATATCCATCTGATGATTTTTCAACGATATAATAATCATTGTTTAGTTCACTTGCTGTAGCCCAAGCTAAATCAACTGTTTTATCGGTTTTAAGTGTTGCTGTAAAAGATAATAATTCAATAGGTAACGGCGAGTTAATAACAGACAGTGTCCACCAATCAAATAAATTAGCCGCGGCAAGTCCAGTAACCGTAACCAAATTTGAAGTTGTATTTACTACTGATGACGGTAAATAATCTCCCCAGTTAGAAACGGAGGAATTATAGCGTTGTGCAATCAAATTGGCCTCCGTAATAGTATTTGATGCAACCAAATGTTCTGAGTCGATATACGTAAATATTAAACTACTCAAGTCTGGTTTTGTAGTATATCCATTAGCATTAATTTTCCAAAAACGATCAATCACATTTGCCGAGTTGTCGGCTCCTGAAGCATTATTAGCATCTGGAATACCTGCTGGTAAACTTAGGCTGTTTTGCCAATTAGCTGTTTTGTAAGTTGAAAAAGAAAATGTTCCTGAGCCTGTACCCGCTGTCTTTGTAAATATTAAAGGAATATAATTTGTATTACTATATCCTAATGGAACTGTGTAAGTACCTGTGCTTGTTCCTAAATTCCATTTGATATTATTGTTTTCTCCTTCTGTAATAATATGACCACTATTTACAATAATGGCATTAGTTGCAGTGTTTTCAATTACCAAATTTGCATTATTGGTAATGTTTATATAAGCACCATTAAGCACCAATCCGTTTT
>JBBIUW010000419.1:0-2945 GCA_037440045.1 Sphingobacteriaceae bacterium | reverse complement strand
AATAAAGATGCCTTTATCTGGCTAAAAGAAAATATATCATCGTTTGACTTAGCAATAGTCGACTTTCCAGATCCGTCAAATTATTCTGTTGGGAAATTATATACAAACAGTTTTTACAAATTATTATACAAAGCATTAAATGAAAAAGGCATAGCAGTTGTGCAATCAACTTCCCCTTACTTTGCAAGCAAATCATTTTGGTGTATAAATAATACTATTAAAAGTGTAGGATTTCAAACAACGCCGTACCACAGCTACGTTCCTTCGTTTGGCGAATGGGGTTATGTATTATGTGAAAAAGAAAAAACACCTTTAAAAAACTATCCGCTTGATACAAAATTTTTCAATACCACAACTTGGTTAAGTATGCAAGATTTCCCTAGTGATATGAGGGCATCAAATACTGATGTAAATAAATTAAATAACCAAGTTCTAGTAAATTTATTTGAACATGAGTGGGCAAAATATGCGCACATACAATAATCTTTCACGACGAGAGTTTGTGAAAAAATCGTTGCTAACGGTTTCTGCATTTACTATATTACCCAGTGTGCTAGCAACTTCATGTAAAAACAAAAAAGTAATTGGAGGTTCTATTATCAATGATAACTCCAAGGTTGGGCATCTTATACGAGAAGGATTTGTGGGGAAACCAAACAAAACGGTCCATATTCCGTTGGCAATAGTGGGTGCAGGAGTTAGTGGTTTAAGTGCAGGATATTATCTAAAAAATAATAATTTCCACGATTTTATTTTGTTTGATTTAGCTTCCAAACATGGCGGAAACGCAATTTCCGACAGTAACACCGTATCAGCTTATCCCTGGGCAGCACATTATTTACCTATTGTAAATAATTCGAATACTGAGCTAATTGATTTTTTACATCAGCATCAAATTATTACCGGCTTCGATAAAGACGGATTACCAATATACAATGAATATTACCTGTGTTTCGATCCTGAAGAACGCTTATTTATAAATGGACACTGGCAAGATGGGCTTATACCAAATTTTGGCGTGCCCGAAAATGAAAAAAAAGAAATTACTAGATTTTTTAATCTGATAAATGAATATAGACATAAAATAGGTTCTGATGAAAAACCTGTTTTTGAAATTCCACTTTCGAAGGCTTCATTAGATGAAGAATTTAGGGCTTTAGATAAAATTTCATTTGCTGATTTTTTAAAGAAGAATCACTATACTTCACCTCATTTATTGTGGTATCTAAATTACTGCTGCAAAGATGACTACGGCTCAATACTTAATGATACAAGCGCATATGCTGGACTACATTACTTTTGCGCAAGACGTGCACAGGCATCTAACGCTGAACCTTCGGCGGTACTTACATGGCCGGAAGGAAATTCTTTTTTGGTAAATAAACTATATGAACCTATCAAAAAAAATATTAAAACTAATCACCTTATTACTTCAGTAAATGTAGTAAACGATAAGGTAGAGATCATAACTTATAACACCATATCAGAAGAATGTATTAAGTACGTTGCAAATTATGCGATACTAGCAACTCCACAATACGTTAATCAGCGTATTATAGCTGATACAATTACAAAAACCAGAGCCAGTGAAATTCAATTTGAATACACGCCTTGGATGGTTGCAAATATTACTGTATCTGAACTTCCTGAGTATAAAGGCGAGCCCTTATCGTGGGATAATGTTTTATACAATAGTAAATCATTAGGCTATGTAAATGCATGCCAGCAACATTTAAACAGAGAAGAAAACAGCAAAGTACTCACCTATTATTTACCTCTCGTTGACTTACCGCTAAAAGAATCAAGAAAAAATGCCCGAGAAAAATCATATGAAGATTGGGTGAAAATAATTGTTGATGATTTAAAAATAGCGCACCCCGAAGTGGAAACTTTTATAACAAACATTGACGTTAAAATATGGGGGCACGGCATGGTAAAACCCACCCCTAACTTCATTTTTAATCCAAACAAACAGACATTTTCAAATTCTGTTAATGAAAAAATATTTTTTGCCCACACTGATTTGGCTGGAATTTCAATTTTTGAAGAAGGCTTTTATCAAGGTATTAACGCTGCAAAAAATATAATCGCAATAAATGATAAAACTACAAAAGGATAATTGGATTGGTTTTTCAAAAGTTGAATCGATTGGTATACTAAGCGTACCATTTATATGCACACTAATATTGTGGTTTATTCCAAAATCATTTCTTCAGTCAGATGCAATACCGGAATTTATGTGGCTCTTTTTAGTAGTATTTGTAGATGTGGGTCATGTTTACAGCACCATCTATAGAACCTACGTTGATAAACCACTCATTAACAAACATCAAAATCTGTTTTTTGGTTTACCAATTTTACTATTAATCATAAGCATTTTAATTCACAGCATCAGCAGCGTTTGGTTTTGGCGTTGCTTAGCATATTTTGCAGTGTATCACTTCATTCGCCAACAGTATGGATTCTTGAAAATTTATAGTCGAAAAAACATATACTCCAAATTAAAAAATCAAATTGACGCCATAACAATCTACGCGGTAACCATACTACCTGTAGTTTACTGGCATTTTTCGCCCGACAGAAATTTTAACTGGTTTTTAAAAGGAGACTTTATTATAATGTCAAATCTTGCGTTTTTTCCGACGCTCGTTATCGGGACGTTTTTTGCAATACTCGGTATTTATGTAAGCTCTGAAATATATGTTTCCCTAAAAGAGAAACATGTTAATCTTCAAAAAAACTGCATTGTTATTGGAACGGCATTATCATGGTACCTTGGTATCATATACTTTAATAGCGATTTTGTATTTACGTTCTTAAATGTTGTATGCCACGGTGTACCTTATATGGCATTAGTATGGATACACGGTAAAAAAACCTATTCAACTAGTGCACCAACTAGTTTTCTAAAACTTATCTATGGCAAATTTAGTTTACTAATATTT
>JBBIUW010000418.1:0-2953 GCA_037440045.1 Sphingobacteriaceae bacterium | reverse complement strand
ATGGAGAAGGTAAAAAAAATGCACACTTCAAATTATGGGTAGTTTGGAAAGATGAATTTGCAAATAAATATCCGTCTAATCCATTTGTCTATTACGGCTACAATAAATTAAAAGAAAACGGACAACAAGCGTTAATGAAATTAGCAGCTTCAAAACGAAGCGAATTTAAAATAGCTCGTATATATAACAATATCAGTGGAGAACAAATATTACAAATTACTGGTGAAACTAAAAATCAAACTAGCCATGCTTAAAATTATAAAATTCATAAAGCAATTTATATTTTTTCCAAAAAAGAAAGTTAAACAGGAGATGGGAAGTTTAGTCATTGATCCAAGTGGTAGATTGATGTATTCGTATACTGATGGTTATGGCAAAGTAGAATCGTTGGTTGAAGTAGTTACTTATGTGAAAAAGGATGTATGCTATAAAGTAACACTTGAAAAAAAGCCACAGGAGGGGTTAAACAATGATTAAACTAACGTTTACAATTAATCAGCTAAATGAATTTTACAAATACCTTGTAGAGTGTGTAAAATCAATAAAATACACCATCTCTTATACTAAAGATTTTAATTTGGTAAGGAAGTTAAATGCCGAATTATCAGAGTTTAACAGTTGTTTGCTTAAAGTACAAACTAAGGTTACAAAGGCTCATGTTCTTGGTAAAATTCAAAAATCATATACAATAGGCATAACATACATGCAAGGTTATTTATTGTCTACAGATTATGAAATGAATAACAAATTATCTGAATATATAAATGCTATTCTATCAGAAAAAACATCACAAATAAATAAAGTGTTAGCCTAATATGAATAAACTTATTAATTACAATTGGTCAACGTTAGCTGCTGAATACGGTATGAATTATCGCACATTAAAACTCAACTGTAAAGGTATAATGAAACAGCTAGATGCTTGTGTAAAGCCTCGCAAAAATTACAGAAACCTAATACCTAAACAAGTTGAAATTATAAGAAAACACATAGAGTAATGAATTATTTTAATGTACATAATACACCGCAAGAAAATAAAGACTTGTATAAATCTTATTGTAAACAGCTGCATCCCGATATGCCAACTGGTAATGAAGCTGCATTTATTGAAATGAAAAAGCAATATGATACAATTGTAGAGCTACAGGCTAATCCTAAAAAGTCAAATGATTTTGGGCAAAGATTAAAGTTTCATAAAGAATACTACTACAGCGAAGCCGAAAAAATATTTGATAAAAGTGCCGAAGTGCTTAAACAAGAAGCTAGAGAAACTTTAAAAAATGCGGGTATTAATACTATTGAAGATTTATTTAATGTCCTTTTTAGAGTGCATAAAAAAAGAAAATAAACCTAACTACATGAGTACTGACAACATAGATAATTTATTTAAACGATTAAGAGAGCTTAATGAAGAAAAGGAGTTTCATATAAACGAGGAAATTGTTGAATACCTACTCTACAAAAAATTAAGCAAACTAAATGTAAAAATATTAGCCATCAAACAATCACTAATTAACAAAGGATACAATGTGTAAGAATAATCCATCCGACCCAATTTTAGGACAGAAATTAACTATTGAAGATATAGTTACCGAAAATGAAAATGAGCAGCCTACCACTCAAACAAACAACGATACCGATAATGAATTTGGCAGTCGTGGTTACGACAAATCACACGATGGTGCATACGCTGATTAATAACAAATTTAAAATTTCAACATGAGTAAATTATTCGTAAAAAATGGAGAGTTGTACGATAGCAAAGGAGTTAAGCAAAAATTAGAATTTGGAAATGCTGAACAAATTGAAGCTATAAGAAAATATGAAAGTAAAATGAAAGCCTTTCAAAAAGGCTTGGTGCTTGAACCAGAGTATGAGATTGAAGCTACTGTAGAATTTCAATGTACTTGTGGCGCAAATAAAAGCGTTACAAAAGATGTTGATACCACAGACGACTTAAGTGATTTTGATGGATATATACTTAACTGTAAATGCGGTCAAAATTATGAGATTGAGCTTAATGATAAAGATGAATTAATTGTGAAAATAAACCTATAAAAAATAAACCTATGCAAGTAAACGGAGAATTACATCATATTGATGTTACAAAACAAGTAAACGACAATTTTTCTAAAAGAGAATTTGTATTAATTACAGAACAAAACACACCACGTCCACAATACATTAAAATGGAGTTTGTACAAGCAAAATGTAATTTGCTTGATAACTATCAAGTTGGCGATAAAGTGTCTGTAGACTTTAGTATTAAAGGAAATTTAGATAAAAACGATAGCACTAAAGCATACACAAAATTAGAAGCCTGGAAAATTGAATCAGTAAATAAATAACATGATACACTTAATATACATTACACTCATATTAAATGCCTTTATAACAGGCATGTCCGATAATGAATTTAAAGGTGATTTTGATGGCTACAAATATGTATTAGCTATTATCGCAGGTTTATTATTTGCTGCTCCATACGCAATACTATTTTTTCTGTATGAATTTTTAAAGCGAATATTTCAATCAACCTGGCTTTATAATTTTATTTATGTATGGCGTGTTAAGCACGGTTATGTAAAACTTAATAAAGATGGTATTGAATATATTACTAAGCATTCAGAGTATTTAAAAACCAAAAAGAAATTATCAAAAAACCAAAAAATTTTTATTTGGGGAGCAAAGCATATTACTAATTATTACTATTCTAAACAATCTACATTATGAACCAACAACCACACGAGTTAAACCTATGGTTTTTAATAGGCACTTTATTGTCGTTAGTATTAATAGGTTACATAGGTAATCGAATTAGTATAAGAAGATTTAATAAAGAAATGGAAGCCAAAAAACGCTATTGCAAAACTTGCAAAAATGAGTTAGAGCATTTTGAATTTGATGATACATGCAACCGTTGCAAATACGTTTACTAAAAAACAGATTATGA
>JBBIUW010000417.1:0-2960 GCA_037440045.1 Sphingobacteriaceae bacterium | reverse complement strand
AAAACAGTAAAATGTATATTTCTGATATTGTTAAAAGCGGTTTTATAAACGCTTTTTTTGTTATGTAACATTTGTAACCGTTAAAAAATGACTTTAGTCATACCTTTGTGTCACTAAAAACGAATACTATGTTATCCTTATTCAAAAATTTATTCAAATCCAATTCAGTTGACTTAGCTCAATTGATTAAAGATGGAGCCTTTATTGTAGATGTTAGAAGCAAAGCAGAATTTGCGACCGGACATGTTAAAGGTTCCATTAATATACCTTTAGAACAAATAGGTTCAAGTGTAGAAAAATTAAAATCCTATAATCATGTTATTACATGCTGTCGTAGTGGAAATAGAAGTGGGATGGCTAAACGTACTTTGGAATCAAAAGGATTAAAAAATGTAAGCAATGGTGGAAGCTGGCAAAATGTAAATCAATATAAATAAACCATGGAATCATTAAAAGTATTAATTCCAACAGATTTTTCGGTACAAGCAGAATATGCTTATCTTATGGTGAAAAAATTAGAAGAAAAACTTCCTGTTGAAATTCATTTTATTCATGTATTAGGTGTTCCTGATACCGTAACGATGGATAAAAATGGAAACATTCAAACCTGCGGCGAAATTAGTGTTGATTATGTAGTTTCTCAAAAAACAATTGCTGAGAGAAAATTAAGCAATTTAAAAACCTTATACGGTAATGATATTCAAGTTCATTTAGAATTAGGAAAACTAACTGATAAAATTGTTTCGTATGCTCAAAATCAAAAGTTCGATTTAATTGTGATGGGAACAAAAGGAGCATGGGGTTTAAAAGAAAAACTATCAGGTTCAGAAACCCAAATGATTGCCCGCCAATCAACTATTCCATTATTATCGCTCATGTGCGATAGATCGGATTTAATTATTGAACATATTTTATTGGTGCATGATTTTTCAAATCCAAGAAATGAAAATTTAGCATTATTACATAAATTAATTAAAGCATTTAATACAAAAGTACATTTGTTACAAATATCAAAAGATACTTCAGAAAAGCATAAGTCTGAAATCATATCTAAAATGGATGAGTTCGCTTTAGCAAATCAGATTTCAAATTTCGAAATGCATGTATTGAATGACAGTGATGTTGAAAATGGAGTGATTCATTTCAATCAAATGCAGGAGATGGATATCATTTGCATTGGTACCCACGGAAAAGGAGGCTTGTTTCACCACAGTGCAACCGAAAAATTAATCAACCATTTATTTAAACCTATTATTTCGTATCATTTAAAAAACTAAAAACTATGTTAGAATTTATTCAACAACCATGGTCTTGGTGGGTGTCAGGAATCCTTATTGCCTCAATCATGTTTTTACTTTTATTTTTTGGACAATCATTTGGTTTTTCTGCTAATCTAAGAACCATTTGTTCTGCAGCTGGTGGAGGAAAATTTGTGAAGTTTTTTGATTTTAATTGGCGATCTCAAATATGGAATTTAATGTTCTTAATAGGAGCAGTACTAGGTGGTTTTATTGCCAGTCAGATTTTATCAGATGGTCAACCAGTTCAAATTTCAGAAAATACCATTGTGGATTTAGCAAAGTTAGGAATTACACAACCTACGTCAGCTCAACCCGACGAGTTATTTAGCATCGAATCATTATTCACTTTAAAAGGCTTTTTAATTTTAGCTCTTGGTGGTTTAATGGTGGGCTTTGGTTCTCGTTATGCAGGAGGATGTACATCAGGTCATGCAATCAGTGGATTATCAGATTTACAATTACCGTCTTTAATAGCTGTGATAGGATTTTTTATCGGTGGTTTATTAATGACTTTTGTTTTACTTCCTCTAATACTTTAAAATCGACTTATGAAACTATTAAAATTTTTACTCCTAGGTACTTTGTTTGGTATCGTTATGGCTAAATCAGAAGCATTTTCTTGGTTTAGAATTCAGGAAATGTTTCGTTTTCAGGCTTTCCATATGTATGGAATCATTGGTACTGCTGTTACACTTGGTGTAATTGGAGTAGCTTTAATTAAAAAATATAATTTAAGAGATATGAAAGGAAATCCAATTCTCTTTTATCCTAAGGATAAATCAACCGCGCGTTATTTAATCGGAGGAACGATCTTTGGTTTAGGTTGGGCTTTAAGCGGCGCTTGTCCAGGACCAATGGTTGTTAATATTGGATATGGATATATTGCAATGATTGTTGTATTTTTATTTGCTATCATTGGCACTTATTTATACGGAGCAATAAAAGATAAATTACCCCACTAAATTAAAATCACGATTATGGAAGATAATTCAAAAAACAATAATCCATTAGCACCTGTTGTTAGTAAACTTATCAATGTTATAATATTATTGGTAGTATTTATTATTGGCTTGATTATTTTGTTTGCTGTTTTTGTTCCGGCTCCAAAAGCAAAAGTGGAGAAAAAAATTGAAGTGCCTATTCCGGATAGAAATGGTTTGTTTACTGAAGCTGCCAAACAAGCAGCATCAGAACCGAAAGACACAACTAATTACTGGCAAGCTCCTGATGTATCTGCTTTAGATAATGATCCTAATAAAGACTTGATATTGTATGGTAAAGATTTAATTGCTCATACATCAGTTTATTTTGGTGAGAATGGGAAAATCTTTAAAGCTTCAACCAATGGTATGAATTGTCAGAATTGCCATTTAGATGCCGGAACTAAAGTATATGGCAATAATTATTCGGCGGTTGCTTCTACTTACCCTAAATACAGAGCCAGATCGGGCGCTATAGAAAATATTTATAAACGTGTAAACGATTGTTTTGAACGCAGTTTAAATGGTAAAGCGTTGGATACAGCTTCAAAAGAAATGCAAGGGATTGTGGCTTATATTAAATGGTTAGGTAAGGATGTGAAGAAAGGTGATAAGCCTACAGGTTCAGGATTTAAAGATTTAGCATTTTTAGATAGAGCTATTGACCCCGAAAAAGGAA
>JBBIUW010000416.1:0-2962 GCA_037440045.1 Sphingobacteriaceae bacterium | reverse complement strand
ATAAAATCCTCTACTTGCCACATACATTTTGAAACTACTTTTGGAATAAATGCAACGGTATCACTTACACCAGCTCCTTTCTTAATAGTCTTGTCTATTGCCAATGCTCTTGGGAACAAATGGCGGTAAGGTTCAAGGCTTTTTAGTTTTATGATTGTTGTTGATTCCATTATGATTTGTTTCTTAAAGTGATGTCAGTAGATTTTTCGTAGGGTAGTTTTTTCCAGCCTAAATCAACATTGGTAATTGTTTTAACCGTAATGACTGCGGAATCATTTTGGGTTAAGGCTTTTAGCAATCCAGCTCCGACTGAAAATAATCCTGTGTACGGTACGAGTATCATGATTCCCTCTACATTTACTTCACCATTCTTTGGAATACTGATTGTTTTATCTATCACTTGTGATGTGCCGATAACAGAATCCTTAAATAGTGCTTTTACAAAAGGGTATTTGATTTTAAATCCTACAGAACTCGGATTTTTGATTTGTACATCTATTCGTATTGTTATTCCCTCTAACTTTATCGAATGTATGTTTGCTTTTACAACGCTTTCTAAATTGGAACTGGCTTTGTTCAATCGGCTTGCATAGGTTACTAACCCAACCACTCCAGCACCTATACCCGATATAATTCCTATTTTTTTCCAGTTCGCCATTTTATTATTTCTTCTGTTTCTTGTTTTTAAAATCTGATTATTGTTACTTCTGTTTTTTCTTCATGCGGTTACTTAAATAATCTCCAGCGAGTTTGAACGTCATCCATATCGCACCTCCAATAACCGCCTTAACTGCATAATCTGTTAGCCCTGAATAATCCATGTTGGCAAAAAGTATAGCTCCTGTTAGGAATGTGTGTGATGTGCTGTCACTTGCTACTTCGTTACTTTTCATATTTCCTCCTTTTTAAATGTTTGTTGTTTTGTGAGTACAAAGTTCTGCAAGGGGTTTGAGATGCGGACTGGATTTTGAACTCAGACGTTTTTCATTTTACTTTTATGATTATCCTTTTACTTTCTTATGCTGCCTGATTAACTACCTGACATGGCAATCCAAAAGTTTCAACTATAAACAAAACTTGTCTTACACTATAAACTCCACCGATAGGCTTTCCGAGTTGTGGCTCTATTGCTTTTGTCCAGCGATTGAAAATGTATTTGCTGATTCCGATACGCTCGTATAATTCTTTTTTACTGTATGGTCTTACCTCAAACGGTTTTTCCATTACTACTACTTTTGCTGTTTGGCTCATAATATTTAATTTTATTTGGTTATTGAGATGTTTTTATTAGAAATTGAAGTATTGAATGTGCATGATGCTATTCATAAATAGTTGTAATAAGTCATGCTGCTTTAATCGGATTAGTTCTCTGCGGTAGTGCAGCATATCCAAGATATTACGCTTGTCGGCATATTTTAGTAATGCTTTTGCCAGTAGGGAAATTCCCTCGTTATAATGTGGTACAGTTTCACGTTGTTCCTCAACTACCTTGTACCAACTCATTGTACCTGCTAATCCATTTTTGTAATTGATGTTTAACCAGTCAATTGGTTTTGAAATGTATCTTCCTTTCTTGCGTGTTAAGTATCGTTTAGTTAAGCATACACGTTCTACTAATTGTTTAAAGGTTGTGTCGATGTTTTTATTCCCTTTAAAGTGTTCTGCTAACAATACTTTAAATTCTTTTTCCTCATCATTAGTAAATAATTGTGTGTTCCAAAAAGAGGCTTTACAGATTAACCATAAGTTTTCGATAGCGATTTCTTTTTTTGTACGTGCAAATAATCCCCCTTTAATTACTCTTAATGTACCTGCTCTTTTTGTGCTTTTTTCGGTTACTTTTTTTACTGCGCTCATGATATGTTGTTTTATTGATTACTTGTTTTGATTTGACGAGACAAAGTAACGACAACTAAAAACGGCACTGACTGGATTTGACTGGAAACTCAATACCTATGCACTTTCTGACTGGTATTGACTGGATTTGATTGGAATTGACCAGAAATATTTTACGCAATTATTGACGTAAATATGGAAAATGAAATAATAAAGGGCATAAAAAAACCGATTGAAATTTCAATCGGTTTTTTTTAATCATTTTAATAAAAATTATTGTTTTATTTTGTAAGCTCTGTTTCCAATTTTCTGTTTCATTGAGGAGTTTTTTAATAAACTTCCAAAACCATAGTCGCTTGACCAAATTATTAATTCGGCTAAATTAAACGATAATTTCCTTTCGGAAAAAGCAACATACCCAACATTGTAACGAGAAATAAAATTAAGTAATACTTTTTCTCTTTCATATCGTGGTGGAATTGGACAAATCAATACTATCATATCAGGGTACTGCTCGAAGTGGGATTGTGCATAATCAACGCATTGAGCCATTACATCAGAGTTCTTACGTCCCTTACTTCGTTCTAAAAAGGGATTTTTCATTTCAATACCAAAAACTAAATTCTTATTTTTTAAGGAGCTTGTGTCTTTAGGAATCAAAACTAAATCTATGTTTTGCCTCTTACCACTAAAATGTTTTCCACTTACTTTTTTTTCTATAAAAAAATCTTTCTCAAAAAATTTGATAAAAATTGAAGTAGCCATCTCTTCAGACATTGCATCTGTATCTACTGCTATATCATTATTTTTTAGAAATTTTTTAAATCTATTGCGAAAGGTTTGAGAAATAGAACCTAAAACCACTTCTTCTCCTTTGATTATCCAATCTCCATCTGGTGTTGTATTTGCTGCAATAATCAAGTACCGTTTATTATTATAATTGATATTGCAACCATACATAGTTGCAAAATCTAATTGAAACTCAATGACTGTTTCATCTGTATTGTAGAGTTTATAGTGGCATTTCATAACTTAGTCCCTTATTCGCATAAAATTAAATAAAATTGCCAGCTTATTTCAGGCTGGCATTACTAAAAAAATCAATATGTAAACTTATTTTTTATTT
>JBBIUW010000415.1:0-2984 GCA_037440045.1 Sphingobacteriaceae bacterium | reverse complement strand
AGAGTTTAACTTATTACAAGCTGCTTTAAATATTGAAGATAGTTTAGAAGACTTACGTTATAATAATGTTGTTATTGCAACTGATGCCGATGTGGATGGAATGCATATCCGTTTGTTATTATTAACATTCTTCTTGCAGTTTTTTCCTGATTTAGTTAAGAATGGACACGTCTATATTTTACAAACACCATTGTTCCGTGTTCGTAATAAAAAAGAAACTATTTATTGTTATAGCGATGAAGAACGTAAAGCTGCTATTGCCAAACTTGGCCCAAAACCTGAGATTACTCGATTTAAAGGTTTAGGAGAAATTAGTCCAGATGAATTTAAATTATTTATTGGGAAAGACATTCGTTTAGAGCCCGTGTTGTTAGATCAACAGGCATCTATACAGCAATTATTAAATTATTATATGGGTAAAAATACTCAAGATAGACAAGAGTTTATTATTGAAAATTTAGTGATTGAAAAAGATTTAGAAGAGGAATTAGTGAAGTAAAAGTGAGATTTGAGATTTTAGAAGTGAGATAGAAAACTTTTAATTTTTGAATTTTAAATTTTGAATTAAAAAAGAATGGAAGAAAATATAAATAACGAACACGGGGAAGTAAGCAATATTAAACATGTATCCGGAATGTTTAAAAACTGGTTTATTGATTATGCCAGTTATGTAATTTTAGAACGTGCAGTTCCAGCAATGGAAGATGGTTTAAAACCAGTGCAACGTCGTATATTACATAGTATGTGGGAACTTGAAGATGGTCGTTACAATAAGGTTGCAAACCTGATTGGTAACACCATGAAATACCACCCACATGGTGATGCCAGTATTGGAGATGCTTTGGTAACCATGGGACAAAAAGATTTGTTGATTGACTGCCAAGGAAACTGGGGAAATATTTTAACAGGAGATAGTGCTGCGGCACCACGTTATATTGAGGCACGTTTATCAAAATTTGGTCAGGAAGTTTTATTTAATCCTAAAACAACTAATTGGGGAATGAGTTACGATGGTCGTAACAAAGAACCAATTACATTACCAGTTAAGTTCCCTTTAGTATTAGCGCATGGTGTTGAAGGTATTGCCGTTGGTTTAGCTACTAAAGTATTACCACATAATTTTAATGAATTAATAGATGCTTCAATACAGGTTTTAAAAGGTAAAAAAGCATTAATTTATCCTGATTTCATTACTGGAGGTATAGCAGATTTTAGTGATTATAAAGATGGATTGCGAGGAGGTAAAATTAAAGTACGAGCTCGCATAAAAGAGTTAAACTCTAAAACGCTTGTAATTACAGAAATTCCATTTAGTACAACAACGGGCTCATTAATTGATTCTATTATTGCGGCTAACGACAAGGGTAAAATTAAAGTTAAAAAAGTTGAAGATAATACCGCAGAGAATGTTGAAATTTTAATTCATTTACAACCTGGTATTTCTACTGATAAAACAATTGATGCTTTATACGCTTTCACAAATTGTGAAATAAGTATTTCGCCAAACGCTTGTATTATTGAAAACGAAAAACCTCGTTTTGTAGGAGTAAGCGAGATCTTAAAGATTTCTACTCAGCAAACATTAGAATTATTACGTCGAGAGTTAGAAATTGAAAAACATGAGTTAGAAGAAAAATGGCATTTCTCTTCATTAGAGAAAATCTTTATTAAACAAGAAATGTACATTGAATTCAAAAAATATTCTAATAAAGAAAGCTTATATGAATATTTATATGAATGTTTTAAACCATACAGAAAGAAATTAATAAGAGAAATCACAGATGAGGATTTACATCGTTTAACTCAAATTCCAATGATTCGTATTACACGTTTTGATACGATTAAAGCAGAGGAACACATGAAAGAGTTAGAAGATAAGATTGAAGCAGTGAAGCATCATTTAGCTAATTTAATTGATTATGCTGTAGAGTACTTTAAGAATTTAAAGAAAAAATATGGTGCAGGTAGAGAACGTAAAACCGAAACAAAAGAATTAGAAACAATTAACGCTACTCAGGTAATTATTGCTAGCGAAAAATTATATGTAAATCGTGCAGAAGGTTTTGCAGGCAAAAGCCTGAAAAAAGATGAGTTCGTTTGTGATTGTTCCGATTTAGATGAAATTATTGCCTTTACAAAAGAAGGTAAAATGAAAGTTTTTAAAGTAGCTGATAAAGTTTTTATTGGAAAGGATATTGTTTACATCGCTATCTTCAAGAAAAACGATGAACGAACAACGTATAATATGATTTATACCGACGGTCCAAAAGGCGTAACATTTATTAAACGTTTTAATGTAACAGGTGTTACTCGCGATAAAGAGTATGATTTAACAAAGGGTTCGCCAAACTCTAATGTACATTGGTTTACCATTAACCCAAATGGTGAAGCTGAAAAAGTTCAGGTAATTTTAAAACCTGTTGCAGGTCTTCGTAAGTTTGAATTGGATGTAGATTTTGCTGATATTCCAGTAAAAGGAAGAGCATCAACAGGAAACATAGTTACTAAATACGCTGTTAAAAAAGTTCTCTTAAAAACAAAAGGAACGTCAACTTTAGCAGCAGAAGATTATTGGTTTAATGATTCATTCCATCGTTTAAATAAAGAAAGCAAAGGAACTTACTTAGGTAAATTTGCTGGGGATGATAAAATTTTAACTGTAACAAGTAAGGGTTTCTATAAACTTTATACATATGATGTATTAAATCATTTTGATGAGGACATCATTTTAATTGAAAAATATTATCCTGAATTAGTATTGTCTTGTATTTATTATGATGGAGAAAGTAAATCGTATATAACTAAACGTTTTATTCCAGAAAATACAACCACCAAAACACTAATTATTACTGAGCACGAAAATTCTCGAATGGAGTTAATCACCTCTCAAATATTACCAGTAGTTGATATTAAATTTAATAAAGAAAAAGATAAGGTAATTCCTGATGAATCAGTCAATTTAGTGGACTTTGCACCTATGGTGA
>JBBIUW010000414.1:0-2988 GCA_037440045.1 Sphingobacteriaceae bacterium | reverse complement strand
TAAGTAAGATTTCGTTGACAGATAAAAAAGAGGCATTAAAAATTGGAGACGAATTAAGCGGATTTAATACATCATTTAACTTGGTAAATGACGATACTCAAAATGATGTTTTGGTTTTTGGGAATGGCGCATTTTATGTATATGATATGTTTACAAGTAAATTAGCTGAATATTTCAATGAATTAGCGGTTTATACTGATTTACAATTTGTACAAACGAGCGACCATGATTGGTTTTTAGGTTTTGATAGAGCAGGCCAAAAGGTAGATGTTGTTAATGCATCAGGAAAACTATCAAATAGTATGATTGGTGCTACACAAAAACCTTTAGTGTGTAACTTATATAAAAACGGTAAAACATACGTGTTACTAGTAAATGGTAATAAAGTAAGTTGTCAGGAATTGAAGTAATTATTGTTCTCGACTCCTCCCGATAGCTATTGGAAGGAACTGATAATTTTTCTTCATTATTATTTTATGAAAAATTCTTGCGTACTCTGCGAAAAATCTCTGAGTCCTTTGCGGTTAGACTAATACTCAAACTTTCCAAACTCTGATTCGATAGTTACTTTTTTACCTGTTGCTGAGCCTGTCGAAGCATCAAATTTTTCAACTCGCCCAATAATTTGAGCATTTACATTAAACGATTTTGAAATATCAATAACTTGTTGTGCTAACTCTTGAGGTAAATATACTTCTAAGCGATGTCCCATATTAAACACCTTGTACATTTCTTTATAATCTGTATTGCTTTGCTCATGAATCATTTTAAATAATGGAGGCAAAGCGAATAAATTATTTTTAATGATATGAACGCCGTCTACAAAATGTAATACTTTGGTTTGTGCGCCACCACTACAATGTACAATGCCGCTTATTTTAGTCCCTAACGTAGATAGTAATTGTTTAACAATTGGAGCGTAGGTTCTGGTTGGTGATAACACTAATTTACCAGCAGTTATTTGTTCTTTAATTTCTTTACCATTAATATCTGTATAACTTACATCAATTTTATCGGTTAAATTTAATTGTCCACAATAAGTTACTTCATTAGGTAATGAGTTATCGTAAGATTCAGGATATTTTTCAGCTACAGAATAATTAAATACATCGTGACGAGCGCTTGTTAAACCATTACTTCCCATGCCTCCATTGTATTCAGTTTCATAAGTTGCCTTACCAGATGAAGATAATCCAACAATCACATCTCCAGGTTTAATGTTATGATTTGATATCACATCTTCTTTTTTCATTCGGCAAACAACGGTGCTGTCTACAATTAAAGTGCGAACTAAATCCCCAACATCAGCAGTTTCACCACCAGTTGAGCGAATATCAATGCCATTATCTCTTAAGTTTTGTAATACCTCTTCAGTGCCATTGATAATAGCAGAAATTACTTCACCAGGTATTAACCCTTTATTACGACCTATAGTAGAAGATAATAAAATGTTATTGGTAGCTCCTACACATATCAAATCATCAATATTCATAATAACAGCATCTTGAGCGATGCCTTTCCATACGCTTAAGTCGCCAGTTTCTTTCCAATAAACATATGCTAATGACGACTTTGTGCCTGCTCCATCTGCATGCATAATAATACAATGATCATTGCTTCCAGTTAAATAATCGGGTACAATTTTGCAAAATGCTTGAGGAAATAATCCTTTATCGATATTAGAAATGGCATTATGCACATCTTCTTTAGATGCAGAAACACCGCGTAAATTATATTTTAAATCTGACATGATTAGCTAATAAAGCCCAAAGATAACAGAAAAAGGTGCTTTACTGATAGTAAAGCACCTTTTTTATTCCACATTTACTAGGGTTTATTTCACAATCACTAATTTTTTATTTATAACAGTATTTTTTCCTTTAATATGGATATTGTAAACGCCTGCAGCTAAATAATTCGCATTTATGATGTTCTTATTATTTTCTTCTATTGTTTGAGTTAAAACAATGTTTTCAGAGATGTCATATATTTCAATTTCATATTTCCCCTCTGTGTTTAAATCAATTGTAAAAATACCTGTGCTTGGATTAGGGTACAAAGCAGTATTATTATCAGATTGTTCAATTAAATTCGTTGAAATATCTAAAATTGAATTATAAGTAGTGTTAGTTATAATTGGAGAGTTAAAATCGAAATAAATATAGGCTGTATTCTTAATTTTATAAGGTCTAGCCCAATTTGTTTTCGGTTTAATTCGATATTGTATAAATCCCATTGATCCTTTTGGGTTACTAAAACTATCTGGTAATTGTATATTAGCAAAGTACACAGATAAATTATGCCCTATCAAGCTAGTTGTATTTGGATGGCTGTAATCTGTTACTTGAAAAGTCGATAAATCTAATTGAGTATCTAATGTGTCTTCTATTTTAATATTAAACGCAGGTGCATTTCCTGTGTTTTGAAAGTGAATGGTGTATGTTAGCCAATCATTAAATCCATTCATAACATCAATTGGATAAACCTCTTTAATGTTTGGATCATGTGAATTAACCACGTTGTAACACATTTTGTAGCTATTGTTTGCTGGGAAATTATCACCACTGTTTGGTGTTACTTTGGCATCAATACATATAACATCTCCAGCTTGTGCTGTTGAAAATGGTTCTAAAATTACTTGAAAGTCTGTTTGATTATTAATAGTTGCAAAATCTGAAATGATATAAGTATAAACATTTCCTGTAACTATAGGGGTTAAAGCCCCAATTACTGGGCCTATATATGTAACAGGGCCTGTAATGATAAACGATACTACTCCGCTCATTCCCGAACTGCAGTTTAAATTATACCATTTTGTCATGTCTCCAGCATTAACTCGCAATAAGTGTTGTTGCCCAGGAAATACAATTCCGCATGAAGAAATGGATTGAATACCTATATCATATCCTCCATTGCAAGCGGCTCGGCTTTATCCACAGCAGGGACTGGCGCCGACAAACCCGGCTGTGTTGCCAGCATGCCATGGAC
>JBBIUW010000413.1:0-2994 GCA_037440045.1 Sphingobacteriaceae bacterium | reverse complement strand
TGTAGGCAAGCCTATTAAAATGAGTGACTATGCAGCCGCATATAAAGAAGCTCCTGCAAAAACAATGAATCAGTTTTTAGCAGATTTAGCTCCTCGTATGAAAGAATTGATTGTGAATATCAATCACAATCATAACGAAGATGTTATTGCCCATATTGAAGAAGTATATAGAACCAAATACTACAAGCAACATAAATACAGCATTTCTAACCTAGAGCATGATTTTCTATTTTCAACCAAAGTAGCAGAGGGAATTAATCAAGCAGAAGAAAACAAACCTGAAGCTGTTAAAGGATTACATCACAAAACCGCGCATTATTTTAGCGTTCTTAAAAAACATAACCTAAAAGATTGGTTAATTAATCCGTCAAAACAAAATATCATTAACTATGGCGTAGGTATTTTAAGGTTGTTATTTATCATTATGACGTTTCCAATTTATTTGAGAGGTCTTTTAGGAAGCTATTTACCTCATAAATTGACTCACCTTATCACCAGTAAAAAAGTAAAAGCTATAGAGTTTAAAGCATCTTTTAATATGGGAATTGGGGCATTTCTATTTTTATTTTACTACCTATTACAATTCTTTTTAGTTAAAGCGCTTGCTCCAAACCCTTGGTGGGCGGTATTATTTGTTTTTATATCTGTATTAAGCAGTTTGTTTTGTTTATATATTTCGCCATTCCGTAAAAAAACATGGGGAATTTTCAGGATTTTAAAATTAAAATCATCTCAACCTGATTTAGTTAACATGCTATCCCATCAAAGAAAAGACATTATTCAGTCGTTTGAAGATTTGGCGTAAGTTATTAACTTCCTGTATTTTGCTACAAATTATAGCAAAAAAATCACATAAAACGTAGTAAAATTGTTCTTCGAATGGAGAACGATAAACATAAATTTACGCCACGCACCAAATCTCGTGTTTTATTTATAGACATGAATAGTTTTTTTGCTAGTTGTGAACAGCAGGATAATTACTATTTACGTGATAGACCAGTAGCAGTTTGTGTTTATACAGGGAAATTTGGTTGTGTGATTGCCCCTTCTATCGAGGCAAAAAGATTTGGCGTTAAAACAGGTATGCGGTTAAATGAAGCTGTTCTATTATGCAAAGATTTAATTCCTATCGAAACTAATCCTGAACGCTACAGAAGGTACCATGTTAAAATTATGGATGTATTAAGAACCTACTGTGATAATGTATATCCAAAAAGTATTGATGAAGCCGTAGTAGATTTAACTAATTACGAATTGATACACAAAGACGTTATACAAGTTGCAAAGAATATCAAAAAAGACATCAATGAAAAAGTAGGAGATTGGCTTAAATGCTCTATTGGTATTGCACCTAATTCTTTTTTAGCAAAAGTAGCTTCTGATATCCAAAAACCAAACGGCTTAATTATCATCAATCCTGAAAACATTGACATTGTATTGAGTCGTTTAAAACTAACTGATTTACCAGGTATTGCTGGCAAAATGCAACAACGATTGAACAAAGGTGGTATTAACACACCTTTACAAATGAAACATGCTTCTCCTGAAAATTTAAAAGCTATTTTAAAAAGCGTATTAGGTTTTTATTGGCATTGTCGTTTAAATTTTATAGAAATTGATTTAGATAATGAGCATGATTACAAAAGTATGCAAGCCATGCGTCATCTCAATAAAGAACAGCGCTCTTCTTACGAAGGTATTAATGAAATATTAATTGCCCTTTGTTTAACACTTGAACGCCGAATGGTAAAACGTAAAATATTTGCCAATACATTGGCATTTAATGTAAGATATGCTAATGGTGAGCAATGGGCCGATTTTTTAAATGTAAGTTCTCCGTTACAAGATGGTGCTGAAATATATAAGGCTGTTATGAATCGTGTAGAAGAATTTGAAAAATCAAACCCTTCCGAAAAAATTATACATCGAGGCATTATTAGCATTTCATTATCTGTATCTCATTTTTTAGATGATTCTATGATTCAATACAATTTGTTTGAAGACAATACTAAAAAAGATCATCTTAGAAAAGTAGTGTATGATTTAAAAGATAAATTTGGAAAACAAAAATTGATGCGCGCTGTTGAATTAAGAGAAGGAAATGTAATGCAGGATGTTATTGGATTTGGCTCAGTCAAAGATTTATATAATGATGAACAAACAGAATTGATGTAGTAATGGAATTTGGCAGATTATCAACTATTGAAACTATTGATTTTACATTACCACCAGATCACGCTGGTACTGTAAAAGTTTTGGGAGGAACAAAGGCTCAAAAATGTTCGATATACGTTGGCTGTCCAATTTGGTCGGAAGCAGGATTTATTGGAAAAATTTACCCTAAAAAAACAAAACCAAAAGATGTGGCAAAATATTATAGTCAACAATTTAATAGTATTGAACTTAATATTTCGCACTACAAAACACTGGATAGAGATACCATTGAACATTGGATAGATATTACGGCCAGTGATTTTAAATTTTGTCCAAAAGTAAATCAAATAGTTAGCCATACTCCTTTAATTAAACAAAATGCTGATTATATGAGAGAAATAATCACTACCAATCAGCACTTTAAACAAAAACTAGGTTTACCATTTTTGCAATTACCTCCAAACTATGATAGCACAAAAGTTCACGATTTATTAGATTTTTGCGATGAAGTAGCCTTAAGTAAATGTGCTATTGAATTACGACATGAATCATGGTTTAAAAATGAACAGATACTAAAACATATTTGCAATTACTTTTATAAGAACAACCTCACCCTTTTATTAACGGACACAGCTGGAAGAAGAGATGTATTACATCAACGCTTAACCACTAAAACTGCTTTTATTCGCTTTGTAGCAAATGATCTACACCAAACCGACTACAAAAGATTAGATGAATGGATTGCTCGATTAAAACACTGGATTGACAATGGCTTAGAAGAGTTGTATTTTTTTATGCATACCCCTACTCACGAATTAATGCCCGAGTTAGTCATCTATT
>JBBIUW010000412.1:0-3001 GCA_037440045.1 Sphingobacteriaceae bacterium | reverse complement strand
GTACAAAACCTTTAGCAGTTGTTGCTGCATCAGGTGCTGAGAAATTAACTAACATTAAATCTTACGCATTATCTGCAGGAAGAACTACTTGCAAAATGATTGATGAAAATAACATGGATGAGTTAGTAAACTTATTACATACAGAAGCTAAGGTTATTTAAGATTTTAGAAATGAGATTTTAGATTTCTGTCAGTTCGAGCGGAGTCGAGAACAAATCTAAATTCAAACAATATTTAAAAATAGAAATTATGTCAGTATTAGTATATACAGAAATCAATAAAGGAAAAGTAAAAAAAGCATCTTTAGAAGCAGTAAACTACGCTGCTAAAATTGCTGAATTAACAGGCTCTAGTGTTACAGCTATTGCTATTAATGCAGATGCTGCTCAGTTAGAAGACATCGGAAAAGCAGGTGCTAAAAAAATATTATCTGTAAAAAATGATGCTTTAGCATCTTTAGACAGTATGTTAATCTCTTCAGCTGTTGAGCAAGCAGCAAAATCAGAAGGTGCAAAAATCATCATCTTCTCTTTTGATATTACAGGTAAAGCAGCAGCTCCTCGTTTATCTGCTCGATTAAAGGCAGGTTTAGTAGCCGGTGCGGTTGATTACCCAACTGTAAATGGAGGAAGCTTAGAAGTAAAGAAAAACGTTTTCTCTGGAAAAGCAACAGCTATCTATTCTATCAATAGCGATATTAAAATTATTTCATTATTACCAAACTCTTTCCCTGTTAAGTTAGGAGATAACGCAGCAACTGTAGCTGATTTTGCAGTTGAATTAGCAGCTTCTAAAATTGTAGTGAAAGAGAAAAAATCTACTGATGTTGGCGGAATGGTTCCATTACCTGAAGCTGAGTTAGTAGTATCTGCGGGTCGTGGAATGAAAGGACCTGAGAACTGGGGAATGATTGAAGAATTAGCAAAAGAATTAAAAGCTACAACTGCTTGTTCTCGTCCGGTTGCAGATATGCACTGGAGACCACATCATGAGCACGTTGGACAAACTGGTGTTGCTATTCGTCCTAATTTATACTTTGCTATTGGTATCTCTGGAGCTATCCAGCATTTAGCGGGTGTTAACGGAAGTAAAACTATCGTAGTTATTAATAGCGATAAAGAAGCTCCTTTCTTTAAATCAGCTGATTATGGTGTTGTTGGTGATGCCTTTACAATTGTTCCTAAATTGATAGAAGCGGTTAAAAAGTTCAAAGCTAATCAAAACTAAATTCAGGCATTTTTTGTATATTAGATTTTCGTAAAAAATGGGAATGAAGAAAGTTAGATTAGAAATTGTTGGTTTATCTTACAGCCAAACACAAAGTGGTGCCTATGCACTTGTTTTAGGCGAAAGTACAGGTAGCCGTCGTTTACCAATTATTATTGGTGGTTTTGAAGCTCAGGCTATTGCTATTGAGTTAGAAAAAATGACTCCTACTCGCCCATTAACACATGACTTATTTAAAGCTTTCTCTGAAACATTCTCAATTGAAGTAACCGAAATTTTAATTTACAATTTAGTAGAAGGTATTTTTTATGCTAAGTTAGTTTGTACAGATGGAACTCGCGAAGTTGAAATTGATGCTCGTACAAGTGATGCTATTGCATTAGCAGTTCGTTTCAATTGCCCGATTTATACTTATGAGTTTATTTTAAAATCTGCAGGTATTGTATTGGATGACGAAACACTACCATCAAACGAAAGTGCGATGGCTGCTCCAGCAGAAGAATCAACTTCATCAAACCCTGAAGGTGAGTATCAATCTAAATCTACTGAAGAATTAAAAAACTTATTGCAAACTGCTTTAGATGATGAGCAATACGAACTAGCTTCAAAAATACGCGACGAAATAAATAACAGAAAACAATCTTAATATCAAAACCCTCAGCTAACTGAGGGTTTTTTGTTTGAAGGATTTTTAGTAGATTTAGTTAGCAAACAGACAAAGTAAAACTAAATATGAAGTTGAGATTTTCAGATAGAATAGGTTTCACAAAACCGAAAACAGAACTTATAAAAGAAGGTTTAAGTCCAGAAATGGTTAACACAATATGGACATTAATACATGAAATGCTTTTAGAAGCTAAAAGCAATGAAGTAGAGCACTACAGAGGTGAAAAATATTCTGACCTGACGAAGTTGTTTAGAAAACTATGGATTAATTTTTTCAAAAGACCAATTGATAACTTACCTACAAATTATAACCAAGTCAATGAAGTTGCTGCAAAAAGAAATTTAAGAGAGTGGTTTTTTGAGCAAGCTCAGTGGCATGAGCAATTAAATTTATTTGAATTTTTATTTGAAGACGAAGACAAAAAGCTTCAAGAAGTTTGTAATGATTTTTTAAAAACTGAATACTCTGCTTATCGTTTTATTGATGGGGTGCTTACAGAAATAAACTCTAAAGAGGAAATAATCGAAATTGAAAATGCTTTAAATATATCTGACAAATTTAAACCTGTAAAAACTCATTTAGCATCAGCCTTACACCTACTCTCTGACAAGACAAAACCAGATTATCGTAACTCTATCAAAGAATCAATTTCTGCCGTTGAATCATTTTGTAAAATAATTCTTGAGAACAATAATACTACATTAGGAAAAGCTCTAAGTCAAATTGAAAAAAAACATGCAATTCCCGTAAGTTTAAAAAATGCTTTTTCATCATTATACGGCTATACTTCCGAAGAAGCTGGTATTAGGCATGCTCTCCTAGAAAATGGGACAACAGTTGGTTTAGACGAAGCAAGATTTATGCTTATTACGTGCTCAGCTTTTATTAATTACTTAATGACAAAAATATAAAAGAGAAATCTACCCTCTCTTCAATACAATCCTAAAGGTTGTGCCTTTTCCTTCTTCACTTTGCAACACAAATATTTTACCATCATGGTAGTTTTCGATAATGCGTTTGCATAATGATAAGCCCAAGCCCCAACCACGTTTTTTGGTTGTATAACCGGGTTTAAAAACAGATTTGTGTTTTGATTTTGGAATTCCT
>JBBIUW010000411.1:0-3004 GCA_037440045.1 Sphingobacteriaceae bacterium | reverse complement strand
TTTGGTTTTTATACTTTGTTTGATAAGCCAATTAAAAATTCAAGTTTTAGTTTTGGATATGGGTTAGGATTTTATACTCATAATTTTAGTTCAAATGCTGATTTTGCTTATAAGTTTGATAGTTTATCAGGAAAAACAAAAACGGTTATAGAACCTAAAACCACGTCTTATATTGCCAATAGATATAACGAAAGAAGCGTTGAAATACCCTTAGAATTAAGATATAGAACTAAGACAACAAGAGCGTTTAAAATGATGTTGGGTGCAAAAATCGGGTATGTTATTTCTGATTTCAAGAAAACAGATGATGCCAACGGGAGAATACGTCTATACAATATTAAAAATGTAAACCCATGGCGCTATGGAGCAGTTTTTAGAATTGGTATAGAGCAGGTTTGTTTAACCGCTAGTTATTATTTTAGTGAGGTATTTACTGCTGATGGACAAAAAGGCATTCATCCTTTTTCTGTAGGAATCTCTATTATTCCGTACTAAAATTAAATAATTGCGATTGGAATTTTTAATAAAAACAAAATTATTAAAACACCTCCAACAATAATTCTATACCAGCCAAAGCCTTTAAAACCGTGTTTGTTTAAAAATCCAATAAAGGATTTGATAGCAAGTAGCGCTACAATAAAAGCAATCACATTTCCAAAAATTAAAACATTAATTTCTTGTCCATTAAGAGAAATACCGTCTTTGTAAAAGTCTAATAATTTTTTAGCAGTAGCTGCAAACATGGTTGGTACAGCTAAAAAAAAAGAAAATTCAGCGGCGTTTTGTCTAGTTAAGCCTTGTGTCATTCCTCCAATAATAGTACTTGCACTTCGGCTCATGCCTGGCCACATGGCTAAGCACTGAAACAACCCTATTTTTAAAGCTTTAGGATACGTAATATCTTTCTCTTCATCCATAGAATTGTTTTTAAACCATTTATCTACAAACAATAAAATAATACCACCAATAAATAATGCTACTGCAACCCATTCAATTTTTTCTAAAATGCTATCAATATAATCACCTAGTAATACTCCAAAAATTGCTGCTGGAATAAATGCTACCACTAATTTTATGTAAAAATCAATAGATTTAAAAAAGCGTTTAAAGTACAAAACAACTACTGATAAAATTGCACCTAGCTGAATAGCTATCATAAACAATTTAACAAAATCAGTTGATTTTATTCCCAATATACCGCTAACTATGATCATGTGACCAGTTGAAGAAATAGGCAAAAACTCAGTTAAGCCTTCAATAACAGCAATAATAAATGCTTCAAAGTATGTCATAAATGAAAAAAGTAAAAAGAAGAATTATGCTTCTTCGTTTTTGGTTTTAGGACGCCACATAATTCCAACAATTACAGTAACAAAACCCAGTAAGCAAACCATTGGAGCAATGGTAATACGTTGAGTATCAAAAATAGCTGGATTAAATACATTTGGATCTTCGCTACCGCCACCAATCATTAACAAATATCCTAATATGATTAGTACAATTCCTCCAATAAAAATTTGATAGTTTTGTTTGCCAAATGTTGTTTTCATCATTAATTTTTTAGATTAGCAAATCTATTAAAAATCTTCGTTTTACAAAGCCTAATACCTTAAAAAACACGGCATTTTTTCGTTAATTTTTCGTAATATTGCTATTCTATAAACAAAAACATGGGTAAAGTAGCATTAATTACAGGAGTAACGGGTCAAGACGGGGCTTACCTTTCAGAATTACTTTTAAGCAAAGGATATACAGTACATGGTGTTAAAAGAAGAAGTTCTTTATTTAATACAGATAGAATAGATCATTTATATCAAGATCAACATGAAAAACATGTTAATTTTAAATTACATCATGGCGATTTAACGGATAGTACTAATCTAATTAGAATTGTACAAGAAGTTCAGCCTGATGAAATTTACAATTTAGCGGCGATGAGTCATGTAAAAGTAAGTTTTGATACGCCTGAGTATACTGCAAATGCAGATGGAATTGGAACATTAAGAATTTTAGAAGCTATCCGTATTTTAGGTTTAGAAAAGAAAACGCGCTTTTATCAAGCATCTACTTCTGAGTTATATGGTTTAGTGCAAGAAGTTCCTCAAAAAGAAACTACTCCCTTTTATCCTCGTAGCCCATATGGTGTAGCAAAGTTATATGCGTTTTGGATAACTAAAAATTATCGCGAAGCATATGGTATGTTTGCTTGCAATGGTATTTTGTTTAATCACGAAAGCCCGCTACGCGGCGAAACCTTTGTGACTCGTAAAATTACACGTGCAGCGGCAAAAATTAGTTTGGGCTTACAAGACAAATTATTTATGGGAAATATTGATTCTGAAAGAGATTGGGGTCATGCAAAAGATTATGTTGAAGGTATGTGGCGAATGTTGCAACAAGATGAACCAGAGGATTTTGTTTTGGCAACTGGAATAAAAATTACTGTTCGTGAATTTATTAATATGGCTTTTGCTGAAGTTGGCATTACATTAAAGTGGGAAGGAAAAGCAGAAGATGAAAAAGGAATTGATGTTTCAACAGGTAAAGTGTTAGTTGAAATTGATCCAAAATATTACCGTCCGGCTGAGGTTGATTTATTGGTTGGAGACGCTACTAAAGCAAGAACCAAAATGGGATGGAAACCAACTTACACGGTTGCATCTTTATGTAAAGAAATGGTTCATGCGGATGTAGAACTATTTAAACGTGATAAATATTTATTAGAAGGCGGACATAAAATTTTAAATTACAAAGAATAAAAAATAAACCTCCTGTTGTGGAGGTTTTTTTAAACTATATCATCACATGGAACTGAATTCCAAAATATACATAGCAGGTCATCGAGGAATGGTTGGCTCTGCTATCATGAGAAACTTGCAAAGCAAGGGATATACTAATATTATTACTCGAACATCAAAAGAGTTAGATTTAAGAAATCAACAGGCTGTTGCAGATTTTTTTAACCATGAAAAACCAGAATACGTTTTTTTAGCTGCCGCAAAAG
>JBBIUW010000410.1:0-3006 GCA_037440045.1 Sphingobacteriaceae bacterium | reverse complement strand
TTCCGAAGGACATAATTCCATGGGAGGCTTTGATTTGTTTAAAAGCATCTGGAATCCAGAAGAAAATACATGGACTAAAGCCGAAAACTTGGGATATCCTGTAAATACAACTGATAACGACAGAAGTATTAGTTTAACACCAGATAACAGAGTTGGTTACATCAGTGCTTTGCGCCCAGGTGGTCAAGGAGATTTAGATATTTACAGAGTTAAATTTAATGATGTTGACCAAAAACTAACTTTATATTTAGGAAATGTAGCTTTAGGCGATTCTTTAAATCCTCCAAAAGAATATATTGCTAATATTATTGCCGTAAACCCTGCAACCAATGAAGAGTTTAGTTTTGTTCCAAACCCAAAAAATGGAAAATTTGTAATGGCATTGCCTGCTGGTACTTATGACATTACGGTTACTTCTGATGGTTTTGCAGAATTCAAAGATAAATTAACGGTTTCTGATTTAGGTTTACCAATATCTGAGGAAAAGAAAAATTATAAATTAGCCAAACAATAATGTTAAGGTATTTCTTCCTAATCATAGTTTTCTTTTTCACGTCCGCATTTTCTGGTGTTGCTCAATCATATCAAATAGGGTTATTAAAATACAGTGGCGGCGGCGATTGGTATGCTAATTTAGAAACATCATTACCTAACCTTATAAAATTTTGCAATACCAATTTAAAAACCAATATCAATGCAGAACAAGCTATTGTTGAAGTAGGCAGTACCGAAATCTTTAATTATCCCTTCATTCACATGACGGGTCATGGTAATGTTGTATTTTCAAATCAAGAAGCAGAAAATTTAAGAAAATATTTAATGGCAGGTGGTTTTTTGCACATTTCTGATAATTATGGGATGGATAAATTTATAAGAACCGAATTAAAAAAAGTGTTTCCCGAATTAGAATTAGTAGAACTACCCTACTCTCATCCAATTTATCATCAGAATTACAATTTTGATAAAGGCCTACCAAAAATACATGAACACGACAATAAAGCACCTCAAGGTTTCGGATTAATTTATAAAGGCAGACTCGTTTGCTTTTATGATTTTGAATGCGATTTAGGTGATGGTTGGGAAAGCTACGATATCCATAAGGATAGTCAAGAAGCCCGAGAAAGGGCTCTTAAAATGGGAGCAAATATTATTAGCTACGCTTTTTTAAATGCTCAAAAACAGAAATAATAACATTTATAAAAACTAAAAAGGCTACTCAATGAGTAGCCTTTTTTAATGAAATTATACTTTGTATTATAAATGCATACTGTCTTTTTTAGCTAAAAGAACATCTTCTGTTTCTACGTGATCGTCGTCTTTAATACAACAATCAACCGGACAAACAGCAGCACACTGAGGCTCTTCATGGAATCCAGCACACTCTGTACATTTATCAGTTGCTATATAATATACATCCATACTATATGGAGTTTGAGGAGCATTTGCATCAGCTGTAATACCCGTGTTTTTTCCAGTAAATTGTCCTTTTACTTTTGTTCCGTCGGCAAAGCGCCATTCAGCACCGCCTTCATATATTGCATTATTTGGACATTCTGGTTCACAAGCTCCACAATTAATGCATTCGTCTGTAATTTTAATAGCCATTTTTTCGTTAGTTTTGTGTTCTTAATTTTGAGACTGCAAATATAAGATTAATTTTTATGACCTTACAACAACGAGAACAAGCTTTTGTTCAATTAGGACTGTTTATAAACCGACATTTTTCAAACCAATGGCTTCCGAAAGAGGAACGTTTTCATAACGACCTTATTAAACTAACAGCCATTGCTCATACCTATAATGGGTGGTTTACTCCCGAAAATGTAACTCAAGCCTTAAAAGGAATTGAGTTTATGCTCAATGAAAAAAGTCTGGCAGAATTTGTAAAGGGTATCAACGAACCTACAGAAAGTAAAACCGTAGCTGTAATTATGGCCGGTAATATTCCCGCTGTGGGATTTCATGATATGATGTGTGTATTACTAAGTGGGCACAATATTTTAATAAAAGTTTCAAGCGACGATCCTACACTAATTCCTTTTTTAGCAGGTATGCTCATTTATTTTCAAGCAGATTTTGCCCCTAAAATCAATTTTTCTGAAGGTAAACTCATTAATTTTAATGCCGTTATAGCTACTGGCAGCGATAATACAGCCAAACACTTTGAATATTACTTTGGTAAATATCACCACATTATTCGTAAAAACCGTAGCTCCATCGCCATTTTAGATGGTACTGAAACAAAAGAAGATTTAACACGTTTAGGCAAGGATATTTTTGACTACTACGGACTTGGATGCCGCAATGTAAGTAAAGTATACGTACCCGAAGGCTATAAATTTGACAGCTTATTTGAAGCTATTTATGATTATAAATTTGTATTAGACAATAAAAAATACAACAATAACTATGAGTATAATCGTGCTGTATATTTATTAGACTTACTGCCGTTTTTAGACAACAACTTTTTAATGATTAAAGAAAGTTCTGATTTACATGCACCAACATCTGTACTTTTTTATGAAACCTATACTAATCAAGAACAGGTTGTTGAAAAGATAAAACCTATTCAACAAAATTTACAATGTATAGTTAGTAAATTTGAAATAAAGGATCTAAAAACTATTGCATTAGGAAGCACTCAAGAACCAGGAATTTTTGATTTTGCAGACGATGTGAATACGATAGATTTTTTAAATAAAATTTAAAATTGCAAATTCATTTAGTGAATCTATTTAAACATATATTATTTGTTGCTGCTTTAGCTTTTACTTGTAGTGTTGCTAAAGCACAAACAACTGGTATTGATAGAACAGATTCTATTTCTAATATCATTTTACCTAACGTTTTCACGCCCAATTTCGATAGCATTAATGATGTATTTAAACCCATCTTGGATGAGATTGTGGAATTAGATTTCAGCATTTTTAATCGTTATGGTAATTTAATTTTTGAAACCTCCCGACTTAATGGTTTTTGGGATGGAAGAACAACCAGTGGAGAACC
>JBBIUW010000409.1:0-3008 GCA_037440045.1 Sphingobacteriaceae bacterium | reverse complement strand
AGAATTAGAGCCAATAATGAGGATAGAAAAGCTTGGAAAATAAATGGCCTCAAACCACATTTTTATACATTATACGCAAAGCCTTTAAGAAAAATCATTCAATTATTTAAAAAATAAATGAGTTTGCAAACACAAATATCTATTCGTATTGATTGGAGTGAACTCGATTTATTTGGCCATGTTAATAATGTAGTTTTTCATAAGTATGCGCAAACAGCACGTTTAAATTATGTTGAGATGCTTGGTTTAATGGAATTACATAAAACACAAAATATTGGTTTTATGGTTGCTGAAACGAATTGCCAATTTAAAAAAGAGCTATTATTTCCTGGAAACATTAATATTCAAACACAAATTGATTTTGTGAAAAATACAAGTTTAGCTTTACAACATACAATGACAAATGATGCAGGTGAACTTGTAGCTATTGCCAGAGATGTATTAGTGGTGTATGATTTTAATAAGAAGGAAAAGTGTTTAATTCCAGAGGAGATAAAAGTCAAATTAACTTGATTATTTCTTTACTTCAAACGTTTCAAAATTTTTCACTTCACTTTCTTCCGCTATCACTTCGGTTACTCTAGATAGTGGCGAACCGACATAACACCAATCAATTAATTTATTGATGTCGTCTTCTTTTCCTTCTGCTTCAATATACACATCGCCGTTATGTAAATTTTTTACATAACCGGTTAAGTTACATTTAAGTGCTTGTGCATGGGTACAAAAACGGTAAGATACACGCTGTACCTTACCTTTTACTGTGATATTATAATGACGAGTCAATTACTTATTTAGTGTCTCTAAATTACGGTGTTCTGTTTTATTTAATTCATCAGGACTCAACGATTTAAAATATTCATAAGTGATTTTTAATCCTTCAGCTCTGTTTACTTTTGGTTCCCAGCCTAAAATTTCTTTAGCTTTGGTAATATCTGGTCTGCGTTGCTTTGGATCATCCTTAGGTAGAGGCAATGAAATTAGCTTTTGATTTGCTCCAGTTAATTTTAAAATCTCTTCACCAAATTCTTTAATTGTAATTTCACTTGGATTACCAATGTTTACAGGTAAATGATAATCACTCATTAATAAACGATAAATACCTTCAACTAAATCATCTACATAACAAAAACTACGAGTTTGACTACCATCGCCAAACATCGTTAAATCTTCGCCACGCAATGCTTGACCAATAAATGCAGGTAATACACGGCCGTCATTTAGTCGCATACGAGGCCCGTATGTATTAAAAATACGAATAATGCGAGTTTCTAATCCATGTGTTTCATGATAAGCCATAGTAATAGCTTCCATAAAACGTTTTGCTTCATCGTAACATCCACGAGGCCCTACTGGATTTACATTTCCCCAATATTCCTCTGTTTGAGGATGTACATGAGGGTCTCCATATACTTCACTAGTTGAAGCAACTAAGACTCTTGCTTTTTTTACACGAGCAAATCCTAAAACGTTATGAGTTCCTAATGAAGAAACTTTTAAAGTTTGAATAGGAATTTTTAAATAATCAATAGGACTTGCAGGAGATGCAAAATGTAAAATGTAATCAATATTACCTGGTACATGAATAAATTTACTCACATCGTGGTGATAAAATTCAAATTGAGGTAATTTAAATAAATGTTCAATGTTTTTTAAATCGCCTGTAATTAGGTTATCCATGGCAACTACCTGCATCCCTTCTTTAATAAAGCGATCGCATAAATGCGAACCTAAAAATCCAGCCGCCCCTGTTATTAAAATTCTTTTTTGACTCATAATGTTTTTGTTTTTTTCGAATTAGTACTGGATTAATTAGTTTTTATACCAATACAGTAATAGTTATAGCCGATTTTTTTCATGTCTTTAGGATCGAAAATATTTCTACCATCAAACAATGTTTTTTGATTTAAACGTTTTGATATTTCATCAAAATCAGGTACTCTAAATTCAGGCCATTCAGTTACTATTAGTAAGGCATCAGCGCCATTTAAAGTATCATACATATCTAATGCGTAATCAATAGAGTCTTTTAGCATGTGTTTAGCTTCTTTCATTGCTACAGGATCGTATGCAATAACACTTGCTCCTTCTTTTAATAATTTTTCTATAATTACTAAGGATGGGGCTTCACGCATGTCGTCTGTTTTAGGTTTAAAAGATAAACCCCATAAAGCAAATTTCTTTCCTTTTAAATCGCCATTAAAATGTTTTTTTACTTTGTCAAATAATACTTCTTTTTGACTTTCATTTACATTTTCAACAGCGTTTAAAATACGCATATCATACTTGTTTTCTTTTGCTGTTTTAATTAATGCTTTTACATCTTTAGGGAAACAGCTTCCTCCGTATCCAACACCTGGATAAATAAATTTAGTTCCAATACGTGCATCACTTCCAATTCCTTTACGAACCATGTTTACATCAGCACCCATAATTTCACAAAGATTTGCAATATCGTTCATGAAACTGATTTTTGTAGCAAGCATTGCATTTGCTGCATATTTTGTCATTTCAGCCGAAGGAATATCCATAAAATAAATTGGATGTCCATTCATTAAAAATGGTTTATATAATTTACGCATTAACTCTTCTGCTTCAGGTCTATCAACCCCAACAACAATTCTATCGGGTTTCATAAAATCTTCAATAGCTGCTCCTTCTTTTAAAAACTCAGGATTTGAGGCTACATAAAAATCTAAGTTAGAACCACGTTTAGTTAGTTGCTCTTGTAATGCTTTGCGAACTTTTTCGGCTGTACTAACAGGTACTGTAGATTTTGTTACAATTACTAACGGATGAGTCATATGCTCACCAACGCTTGCCGCTACAGCTAATACATATTTTAAGTCAGCAGAGCCATCTTCATCCGGAGGAGTACCAACTGCAATAAATACAACTTCAGCACCCTGAATACTGTCTTTTAATGACGTTGAAAAATGTAAACGTTTTTTTTCAACATTACGTAAAACCATTTCTTCTAATCCAGGTTCGTAAATTGGTAATATACC
>JBBIUW010000408.1:0-3017 GCA_037440045.1 Sphingobacteriaceae bacterium | reverse complement strand
GCAGCAGTAGGCTCATTGATGATACGTTTTACTTTTAAACCAGCGATTTCGCCAGCTTCTTTAGTAGCCTGACGTTGAGCATCGTTAAAATATGCAGGTACTGTAATAACTGCTTCATCAACTGTAGTTCCTAAGAAATCTTCAGCAGTTTTTTTCATTTTTTGTAAAATGATAGCCGAAATTTCTTGAGCAGAGTAGTTTCTGTCGTCAATCGATACTCTTGGAGTTCCGTTGTCGCCTTTTACCACTTTGTAAGTCATACGAGGAATTTCTTTTTGAGCTTCGTCAAAAGAAGTTCCCATAAAACGTTTAATAGAAGAAATAGTTTTTGTTGGGTTGGTGATTGCTTGACGTTTAGCAGGATCTCCTACTTTACGCTCGCCACCTTCAACAAATGCTACTACAGATGGTGTAGTTCTTTTTCCTTCGTTATTAGCAATAACAACAGCTTCATTACCTTCCATAACCGCTACGCAGCTATTTGTTGTACCTAAATCTATTCCTATAATTTTTCCCATAATATATGTTTTTTAGTTGTTTACGAATTTTAAATTACGCTAAAGGCTTGTCAATGTTTGTGCCAATTCCAATTTTTACTGTAATTATGACAGGCTGACACAAACAATAAAAAACCGCCTAAAATATGTCATTTTAGGCGGTTCTCGTAGTAGATTTTGTCAGATTTTAAGGACATGGAGAGGTTGCAACAATCCCATTACTCTTACAAAATAAATAAGAATAAGTACTCGGGTGACATGCTATTACGTCAATAAATGAATTTGATAAATCATGTGATATAATAGAGGTCGAAGAGGAAGAAAAAAGTCCTACACCGCCTTTGATATTTGAATAGTTTGGTTTGTCTTGAGCTATGGTATTGGAAGGCGCATTTACTTGTAAGAAAGTATTTAATGATTCTGCCCCGCCTTGAATAATATACTCCATATAATATGCTCTTCTATTTTTAATTCCAGTATTATTTTTTTTAGCTAATTGAGCACCAAGGTTTACATAAAAATCATTAATTAAAAATGATACTTCCATAGGTTCACCTCCAGCAAGAGTTGAGGATTTTTGAGTAATAAATGTATAATCTATATATTGAGGAATACCAATATTTGGATTGGAAGATAAGGTGTCTATATAGTGAAGTCGCATAGTTACATTATATAACTTAGCATTTTCGACGGACATAAATTTGATTTTTTGATTAACGCTTAAAATAGTATAAGTTACTAGAGCATTTGTTTGAGAGGGATTATTTAATAAATCATAGTTTCCATGTGTAGGAAATAAAGTGGGATGATATCTGAACGGCATACCTGTGTATGGTTTAACACTATCAATTATTACATTTTGAGAAGAAAACTCTTTACCCGTTTTTTTGTTTAAGATAATTAATTTGTACTGACCAGAATTATATAACTTATCAGTTGTTTGCCAAATAGTTTGATTAGGGCTAAAGTTACCTGTAGCTGTCGTAATAACAGTTCCTGTTAAAACAATTTCTTTTTTAGTAGCATTTCCTAAGGTGGTTAAAGTAGGAGTAGTACTTCCGTTCATAAAGCGCAATAATGATACGCGAAGTTCAGAAGTATCATAATTAATTTGATTTGCGTCTTGTGCTGCGGTTAAAGCATCTCCGTCAGTAACATACACTTTATTGATTCTGATATTTTGTACAGACTCATTAGGATTTAAAACTCCATAAACAGCAACAGATTCTTCTCCTGGGGCCAATACATCTAAGTCGTTTTTACAAGAGGTAAGCCCCATCATAATGGCAGCAAATAATCCTGTGTATAAATTTATTTTTTTCATTTTTAATAGTAGGATAGCAAAGTTACCATTTTTAGGCTAACTCCAAATTATTTCAGTAATTTTACAAAAAAATAGCGAATCGGGAAAATTATGTCAGTTCATAAAGAAGTTAAAAAAGTAACAACGCACCAGTTGCAGGAAATGAAGCGTCGTGGCGAAAAAATAGCCATGCTAACGGCTTATGATTATACCATGGCTAAAATTATTGACCATGCAGGTATTGATGTGATTTTAGTGGGCGATAGCGCTAGTAATGTCATGGCAGGCCACGAAACAACCCTACCCATTACCTTAGATCAAATGATATATCATGCATCGTCTGTTATTAGAGCTATTGACCGAGCATTGGTAGTGGTAGATTTGCCTTTTGGTTCGTATCAAGGTAATTCAAAAGAGGCCTTAACTTCTGCTATTAAAATAATGAAGGAAAGCGGCGCTCATGCCGTTAAATTAGAAGGTGGTAGAGAAATAAAAGATTCTATTGAACGTATTTTATCTGCTGGGATTCCAGTAATGGGACATTTAGGGTTAACTCCTCAGTCTATATATAAATTTGGAACCTATACCGTAAGAGCCAAAGAAGAAGAGGAAGCTAAACGACTATTGGAAGATGCCAAAATTTTGGAAGAAAGTGGCTGTTTTGCTTTAGTTTTAGAGAAAATCCCCGCAAAATTAGCAACTCAAGTTTCGCAAAGTGTTTCTATTCCTGTAATAGGGATTGGTGCAGGTGCAGGAACTGATGGACAAGTTTTAGTGACACATGATATGTTAGGAATGACTCATGAGTTTAGTCCACGTTTTTTAAGAAGATATTTAAGTTTATACGAAAGTATGAGTGGCGCTTTTCAGCAATACATTAAGGATGTGAAGAGCAAGGATTTCCCAAATGAGAGTGAGCAGTATTAATTTATTTTCCCGCAAATTACGCAGATAAACGCAGATTTTTTTAGGTTCTTAAATTGTAATCAAAAATTGAATCAGCGATAATCTCCGAAATCTGCGGGAGATAATTACCCGATTGCCTCATTCATATCAGGCAATTTTCCAAAGCTAATAAGCGCTTTTATATGTGAATTAAGAGCCGACATGAAAGTTGGATTTTCTAAATAAGGAACGCCATATTCTTCACAGGTGCTTTTAACAATTTCTGATACTTCAGGATAATGAACGTGGCATATAGTTGGAAATAAATGATG
>JBBIUW010000407.1:0-3019 GCA_037440045.1 Sphingobacteriaceae bacterium | reverse complement strand
CTTTCTGCTTTTGGATCTAATTCATAAACCTTAATCATAAAAGGTAATGATTGTTTGAATAATTTTTTAGCGTTTTCCTGAATCACATCTAATTGAGCTAAGTCAACATCGTAATCCATCATTTTCATTAAGGTAGCACCTTGGTTATAATACAAGATTCCTAAGTTAATGTTAGCACTAATGTTTTTGTTATCTAATTCTAATACTTTTAATAAGGCTGTTTTAGCTATATCACCATGCTTTTGGTCAAAGTTATTTCGCATATATAAGTCTGCAAAAATACTTCCCATAGTATTGTAATATTCAATATCTTTTTGTTTAAAATCAAAAGTAGGATTAATAATAGCTGTGTATTTTTTGTACTTCTGATAGTAATTTTCAGATTTACCAGTGTTTAAAGAATCTTGTAATAAAATAGTTCCTAATTTGTAATAAGTAGCTGCTCCATTTTTGATAAAAGCATTATTGTTATCTATATATCCTTTTGCTGAATCTAATGAAATTGATTTTAAAGCAGAAGCCATAGCTGTATCTAATAAACTAATTTTAGCTGTATTGGCAGGCCCAGATTGTTTAAAGGTTTGTAAGTATGCATAAGAACGAATGTGCCAAGATGCAGGATCGTTTTTAGTTTCAGGATGAAGAATTACTTTTTCGAGCATTGGGATAGCTTGCTCGTAATTTTTTTCGTTACACAGTTTTTGAGCGTCAAATAACAAGTCGTTTTGTGCATAGCTAAAATGACAAACAACCATTAGCAAAATACTTAAGCAGTATTTTACGTAATAATATGATTTTGAAACTGTTAACACTCTACACAAAATTAATAATTTATTTAATCAACCACAATAGCTAAACCATTTAATCCATCACCTGTTTTTAATCCACCTTTTTTTGCATTATTCTGGCTATATTCAAAAGCTTGTTTATTATCCGCAACAACAAAATTGATGGCAGCACCTTGTTTAGCTAAGCCTGGTTTTTCTGTTACAATTAACGTACCGTTTCCTTTATATTTAGAACTAGCATCTTTTAATAAATCAGATGATTCAGATAATAGGTAAATAATATGCGGTTTAATAGATGGGTCTAACGATGTCGTATTTTTAATTTCTAATTTTTGATTCCCAACTTGTTTAGATGATGCCATCTTACTTAGTTCCTGATTAAGGCTAGGGTTTGTACCAACAATTTGAATAATAAAGTTCCCTGACTTCATTTTTTCAGGCCAATCAAAAAGCTTAGTAAAATTATATAGGAATACAGCCTTTCTTTTGGCATTGGTATCATAGTTTTGCATACTCTCAAAACTAAGACTTGAAAAAGCCAAGATAAATAATAAGCTATATTTTAATACTTTTTTCAATTAATGCGTCTGTTAAACAAATAGTTTGCCATACTTCATAGACCAACAAATATAACATTTACGAAATAGTAAACCAAGTTTTTTTTATGCTATAAAATTTACTTAAATTGACTTATATTTATACTTTAATCTACAGGTGATTTATAACGAAAAATATAACCATTACTCTGATAACGAATTAATTACAGAGTATAAGAATACTAAAAACAATGTGTTCGTGGGTATATTATATAAACGCTATTCTCATTTGGTTTTAGGTCTTTCGTTAAAATATCTTAAAGATGAAGATGAGGCTAAAGATGCTGTGATGCAAATTTTTGAAAAACTGTTGGCCGATTTGTTAAAATTTAATATCGAATATTTTAAAAGTTGGTTGTATTCGTTTTCAAAAAATCATTGCTTAATGATTATTAGGACAAAGCAGTCTAAACTAAAAAAAGAAATTGATTTACAGGTACATGCAGATTCTTTTATGGAAACAGAGAATAGTTTGCATCCAAACAAAGCAGCTGAAAAAGAAATACAATACACCCTTCTGGAACAAGCGATAGAAGAATTAAATGAAGACCAGAGGAAATGTATAAAATTATTTTATTTAAAAGAGCGGTCTTATAACGAAATAGCAGATGAAACCGGATACACACTTAACGAAGTAAAAAGTTTTATCCAAAATGGGAAACGAAATTTGAAAATTAAATTAGAGAAAAACAGTGAACAATCTAAATAAACATAAACCATTAAGTCCTGAAGAGTTGTTTCAGAAGTTAGACATACAGTCTGGCACTGATACTGATTTTGAAGGAATGGATGATTTTGAAAAAGAAGCATTGGAAGGTTTTTCTGCATTTTCAACTCCCGAAAAAGCAAAAGCTTTAACCGAAGAGTTGAATTTAGCGATATCTAAAAAAGTTACTGAAGAAAAAGGTGGGCAAAAAAATAGGATTATTTGGTTTAGTGCAGCTGCATCTATTGTTTTGATTATTATGATTTCTGTTTTCTTTTTTAATCAAAGTAAACAAGATTCTCAAATGAATTTATCGCTTAACGAAGTAAACGATGAACCAAAAACTACTGAGAATAAACCAGCACAGCAACCTATAGAAACCATAAGTTCTAATACAGGAGTTGTTTCTGCTGAAGAAAAAAAGGTACAGCCACAAGTTGGGTATGCAAAAACAGCAGGGGATGCTGTTCGCTCTTCTGGAGAAGTATCTAATAACAATATTTCTAAACCAGTAGATTTAGTTTTTGAAACAGCTAAGTCTAGAAAACAAAATGATGAAATTGATGGCGTTGTTCAAAATCAGCCAATTGCTATGGCAGAGAAAACTGAATTAAAGGACAAAGAAAATCAAAAAAGAGAAGAAGCTGATTTGGATAAAAATTCGAATTTGGAGACATCAACTGCATCTAATAATTTATCTCAAGGAGGTGTAGCTTACAAAGCAGATGTTGATACGAAAAATTTGAAAACGGAATCTGCTAAAAAAGTATCAAAAGAAAAAGCGGCTGAAACAGCAGCTGATGAGGTTTATGCTTATTCAAAAGCAACAATGGCATCCGCATCGGTTCCTGCATCAGTGCCAGCTACAGAATCTGCAAAAGTTCAAATGCAAAATGCATACTTTAATGGAGGAGAAGTGTCTATTAAAA
>JBBIUW010000406.1:0-3035 GCA_037440045.1 Sphingobacteriaceae bacterium | reverse complement strand
CATTTCGAATTAGGTAACGATGACTTACTCTCATACATTTTTAAATCAAGTGTTAGGTTTTTTAATCAGCAAGAAAAACAATATAAATTTGAAGCTGTATTTTTAGATTACTTTAAGAAAATCGCCTTATCAAAACGCGATAGTAAACAAAAAGAAACTTACGTGAAATTTAAAGAGGAACTTGAAAAAGTATTTAAAGATAAATATGAAAAAAATGCCTTAGAGTATTTTAATTTTTATGCTTGGCTGGATTCAAAAATACATAACATCACATTTGCTGATGCTATAAAAATTAGAAGACAAAATATTTAATTAATAAACTAGTCCTGTTTCAACACCATTTCTGTAAGCTCTTCTGTCAGCTTCTTTACCAAGTGTATCGTAGTATAGCCACAAGCTATCTTTTAAATCGTTTTTATACCATCCAGAGTAAAATAACTTACCGTTTTCGTGGTAAACCATTGTTGAACCATGTTTTTTTCCTTTATCATAAAAACATTCGCTCCACTTTAATCCATTATTATAAAATGCCATCCATTGTCCGTGACGTTGACCAAATCTAAAAAAGCCAGTAAACTTAATTACCCCATTAGGATATTTATCAATATAATCTCCAGTATAATCAGGATCTGGAGGCATAATTAAATAAGGATTATTAGATTTTTTTGTTTTAGCATTATCCACTTTTTTAAGTGAATCCTGTTTAACTTTTTCTGCCTCAGAAGAACCGTCACTTTTACAATTAAAAAACAATACGCTTAAACAGATAAATACAAATACAGATATAATGTTATTTTTTCTCATCATAATGTTATTTTTTTCGCTCAATAGAGTAGTTAACTAATTGTATTAAACTTTGTTTTGATGGACTATCAGGAACCGAAGCCAGTTGAGAAAGCGCTTTATCTTTATATTGATGCATCACTTGTTCAGCATATTGTATACCACCTTTTTGAATAACGAAATCAATTACTTCAGCAACTTTTTTAGGATTATCGTTATGGTTTTTTACAATATTAATAATACGTCTTTTCTCTAACCAAGTGCTATTACTCAAAGCATAAATTAAAGGCAAAGTCATTTTCTTTTCTTTAATATCAATTCCTGTAGGTTTTCCTATTGATGTATCATCACCAAAATCAAACAAGTCGTCTTTAATTTGAAATGCAATTCCAGTATAAGTACCAAAATCCTTAAATTGATTGATTAATTTTTCATCATTTGTAACAGAAGCCACACCAGCTGCACAACAAGCTGCAATTAAGGTTGCTGTTTTTTTGGTGATAATTTCAAAATAAATTTCTTCTGAAATATCCAATTTACGGGCTTTTTCTATCTGCAACAATTCTCCTTCACTCATCTCGCGAACTGCGTTACTCACAATTTTCAATAAATGAAAATCGTTATTATCTAACGACAATAACAATCCACTTGATAATAAAAAATCTCCAATTAAAACGGCGATTTTATTTTTCCATAAAGCATTTACGCTAAAAAAACCTCTTCTTTCATTACTATCATCTACTACATCATCATGAACTAATGTTGCAGTATGTAATAATTCAATTAATGAAGCCGCACGATAAGAACTCTCGTTAATTGTACCAGCACTTTGAGCACTTAAAAACACAAACATAGGACGTATTTGTTTTCCTTTACGTTTTACTATATAATTTGTGATTTTATCTAATAATGGCACACTACTTTTCATGGATTGTTTGAACTTTATTTCAAATTCATCCATATGTGAAGTAATTGGTGCTTTTATTTGATCTACAATTTGGCTCATTATAAAAAAGTAGCGTAAATATATGGTTTAAAACATGGATTTAATAATACTTCCAGAGTTATTTACATTTATTAAGAAGAATTAGTGTCAAAAAAAATCCTCTCATTTCTGAGAGGATTATAAGCAATTTTAAAAGTTTAACCCTTAATTATACCCTAGTCAATTGCCTTTATCTTAATTTAAATTAATTGCAGGAATTTTTCCCTCTTTAATTAAATTCATTGTTTTTTGTTTATGATCTTCAAAACTTCCAAAAGCTAAAGCATCTAACATTTCAGAACGAGACATATTTGGATTCCCAAATTGTTTCTTTATGTCTTCAGCACAACGATCAACATATTTTTCAAATTTATTAGGAGCCCATAAATAATCTTTTTTTATAGCTTCTTTTTCAATTTTAAATTCTTCTGGTAAACCACCTTCAATTTTTGCTTTAATTTCTAATCCCTCATACGATTTTGGTAATTGGCGATTATCAAACAAAAATGGTTTTGAAATCATAATAACGTGCTTCTTACGCTTTGGATCTATCATTGATAAACCTTCAATTCTTAACCCTTTTTTCTTAAGAGAACCGAATTTACTTTCAAAGCTTTTTAAAATCTCAAACATGGCGGTACATTTACAGTTATTAACAAAGGTACGTTCAAAATTGTTAATAAACTAACTTATTAGACGAATAAGCCAAAATTACCCTACCAAAAATTGTTCAAAATATGTTTCTTACCTGTTTATTTCAGGTTAAATAAAGGTTAATTAAATTTTTAAATAACTGAATTTCAATTATTTAAACTCACAAATAGAACTTGTTTAAAACCCTTGTTTTCTAATTTAAAACCTGAGCTGTTTTTTGAGCACCAAAATCTAAAATTCGATCAATAAATGTGTAAGGTTTATATCCATTTATGGCAGCTTGATGATAAATACATGTTGCTGGGGTCATTCCTGGTAAAGAGTTGACTTCTATGAAAATAACCTCTACATGATTGACATCAAATATTCGCACAAACGCATCTATACGGCAATACCCAACAATATTCAACACTTTTGCAGCTGCTCCTAAAGTCTCTTTTACTTTGTTTGAAATTAACTGTCTTTCTTTTTCATCTCTCGAATAACGAGCCGGTGTAATATTTTGCCCCTGACCAGCTAAAAATTTCTCTTCTAAACTTAATATTTCACCACTTGCTAATGCTTCAGATGCTTCAAACACCTCGTACTCCACTTCGCCTTTTGAGTTTATTTT
>JBBIUW010000405.1:0-3036 GCA_037440045.1 Sphingobacteriaceae bacterium | reverse complement strand
CTATTATTAATATCAGTTGCTAGTAGTAAGGAAAAAACAAAACCCAACTCCATCTCCTCCATCCTATTTATTGGAGATAGCAACACCGCTGCTAATTTTAGCTATGCCGACCAAATAAAAAAGCAGTTTTTAAACATCAAAACAAAAAAGATTGCAAAAGTTGGAGCAAAAACTGATTGGATGCTAGCTGAATTAAAAAAGGAGTTAAATCTTGCAAAATACGACCTTGTTTGTGTTTTAGGAGGCAGTAACGATATTTATGCCACTGGAAAAATAGATAGCGCCAAATTGAATTTAAACGCTATGTATAACCTTATCCATGAACATGGAGCAAAGGTAATGGCTATTTCTCCGCCCAATAAAAATTTTTACATTAAAAAAACTCCGCAAAAACAAATTCTATTAAGCGAACTGATCCTTTGGATATACAAAAATCCTAATCGGGATTACTTTATCAATTTTTGGAATCTAACTAATGATAAAAAATATTTCTCGGCTAGTGATGGGTATTTACATGCACAATTACCAGCCCATCAATTATTAACCGACCAAGTAGTAAAATATATCATGTAAATCATTTAAAAGCATGGAGCAAAGGACTGCAAAAAACACTTCATTCTGTATAACAGACGACACCTTGACGTTAGGTTGGATATAAAAGCGAGTCCAATAAAGCCTAAGTGTGTGAGCTACCATTTTTTAATTAAAATTTCAACAATGAAAAAACTATTTATAAAAATATTAGATTTTATCTCTAATGGTGCAGTAACCAAAGCCTTGAATCTTGTAAGTGATATTAAGCAAAGCCAAAAGGATTGGAAAGAAGAAAACGAACCATACGGAAAAAAATTAGGTTATCCTGATTGTTGCATAAATGAGTTTTGTGTGCAATCACCTTTGGTATTAAAACTCACAAATAGAACTCAAAGCGATATAGATAGATACCAGGCTTCATTAATTAATGGAGTTTATAGTGGATTTATTCCTTGCAAAAAACACGCTAAACAAATATTGGCTGGTAAAATAACATTGGCATCATTAATAAAAGATAGAGATGTGAGCTTACCTCCATTCCCCCATCAATGGTAAAAATTCAATAATAATCAACATAAAAAATCAACAATCATGACAACAAACATCAACAGAAACAGCCAAAAAAAAACAGCGCAAAAAAACGCTCTTAAACTTAAAGCATCATTAGAAAAATCAGAGCAGCTGCTACGAACTATGCTTGAAGATAAATATATATCAAGTATAGGTGTAAGTGGCAAATGTAATTTTGTTACAATCCCCGACCATAAAAAAAATAAGCTCACCATTAAATTTAACGTTGAAGTTACAGGACCATTAGATACATTTTTATAATATGTGGTTTAAAAACAGAGTAGCAAAAATTCAAGCTAAAGAAGTACAACAATTTTTAGCTGAAATAGCATTACGTGACGAGGCTTATTGTGATACTGTAAAAAATGCAGGTTTTGACGACTCACACTACTACGAAGATTATATATCATTTGGATGCTTTAAAATGTTTATAGTAATAATTGTAGTTATAGCAATAGTGGTAACAGGATTAATTTATCTAATGAAATAGTTTGTATGAGCTTCAAAGAATTTATGATATTAAAAATCGGTAAACAAAATTATATTGACCATTTTCCTAGTCACTATTCTGAAATAGAAATTATACAATTTGTTGAAGAATGGCACAAACAAAAAGTTATACGAATAGTAGCAGATTTTAGTATGAAATTTAATACTGAATTTATGGATTTCTGCAATACAATTGAGGAGGCAATTGCCGAAACAAAGGACAAAATAGATTTTAATGTATAAGAAATATGAAAAAACAATTAAAGGATTTAGAGATTGGAAATACAGTTTGGTGTGGAGGCGATAGTGGATTTTGTACTGAACAAACAGAAACTATAGAAAATATAACATTCAAATTTGATGAGGATACTGGTGAAAAATATAAAGTAATTCATTTGAGTAACGATAGATTATTTGATAGTAGAGATGGTAATGCATTAACACCTCCTTTAGCTTATTATATTAAATTATTAGATACAAAATAAACTACAAATTATGAATGATATAGTTGGATTTGTGCATATCAATAAAAATGCAACAACATGTAAAGGGGCAAAAAATCCCAATGAGTTTATCGGTCAAACTTGTGCTGTAATGGAATTTGGTGATGATGGTTGTGTATTGGTTTTAAATCCCCAAGGAACAGCTCTTGCAATGTTCGATAAAGAAGATTGTTATAGAAGTTTTAAATGTGGCTATTCAAATGGGGTTGTTACTCCACCTCATTTAGCAAATTTAGACCAAATGATGTATGTATTAAAATCACAACAAAGAAAAGGAGGCTACAATTGGTTAGTTCGAAATATGGTCATAGAATCAAGTTTGATGAAAGGTGAATTTCATGATAATTTCTTATGGCAAATGCAGTAGCCGTTTTTTTATACAAGTAAATATCTGATAATATGAAAAAGTATGACATTGTGATACGTGATAATCTTAAAGATTTAATTGAAACCACTAATGAAGCTATTGAAAAAGGTTACGAACCTAAAGGAGGTATTTTGCATGTTGATGGTTTTTATATACAAGCTATTTTTTTACGTGATACAAATTGATTATAACGTTGAGCATATACGAAGGCAGGGCTTTGAAACTCAAAAGCTCGTTTACTTCCGAAAGTTCAACCAACGTACAAAAGCTGAAAGTTTGCACTTCTGCCCTGCTTTTGTATATGTATTGTTGGCAGTAGTGCTTTTTGTCAAGCGAATAAATTCATAAAAATGAAATACATAGACGATTTAAGTTTTTCAAACCTTGTCAATTTGATACAAGGCGAAGAAATAAAAGGCGCTGATATTCTTAGTAATATCGCTCACGAAATGGAAGAAAATAATAAAATAATTGAAAAACTGGAAAGCGATTTGTCTTGTGCTAAAGGTCGAAAAGAAAGTTTAATTGCAGGTTCTCAAAGGGTTTTACAGCACTTGAAAAAAGAATATCCGT
>JBBIUW010000404.1:0-3041 GCA_037440045.1 Sphingobacteriaceae bacterium | reverse complement strand
ATATGGACGACGTGAAACCCTTTCAAAATGTAGAGATACAGTTAAGTAAAGGTGATAAGATTTATATTGCATCAGATGGTTATATCGACCAGTTTGGCGGACCAAAAGGCAAAAAATTTAAATACAAACCATTAAATGATTTATTAATATCTATTCATGATAAAGATTTGGCAAGTCAAAAAGAAATATTGAATCATACTTTTGAAAACTGGAAAGGCAATTTGGAACAAGTAGATGATGTATGTATTATTGGAATAAAAATTTAATGTTTAGGTTAATTGTACTAAAAAAACACCAAAATAAGCTATAAAAAAAGTATCTTTGGTTCGTGCCAAATCATTTATTTATACTATTTCTTTCCTTTGGGATAACGGATGCTATTGATATCCTATTAGTAGCAATTATGCTTTACCAATTATACAAAATGGTAAAGGGAACAGCCGCTGTAAATGTTTTTATTGGTTTAGCATTAATATATATTGTTTGGATTATTGTTCGCGCATTTGAATTAAAGCTACTAGGTTCTATTTTAGGAAAATTCATCAATGTTGGTGTTATTGCCGTTATGGTCGTATTTCAACAAGAAATTAGAAAGTTTTTATTATACATAGGCTCCAACGAATTTTTAAAAAATAGGAACTGGAAAACAATTTTTTCTTTTTCAAGCCCTGCGGCTGCAGCCTCACGTTTTATATTAGATGCTGATGCGATTATTAGTGCCTGTTTTAATATGAGCGAAAGCAAAACAGGTGCCTTGATTATCATTTCTCGAAAATCGGATTTAAAATTTTATGTAAATACTGGTGAAATCGTAGACTCTGCATTGACTGACAAAATGCTTGAAAATATTTTTTATAAAAATAGTCCTATGCATGATGGTGCTGTTATTATAAAAGATAATCGAATCATCGCAGCTCGTTGCGTACTTCCTGTTACAGAAAATGAAAATTTCCCCTCACATTTTGGAATGAGACACAGAGCAGCCGTTGGATTAACTGAAACGACTGACGCCTTGGCAATTACCGTATCAGAACAAACTGGCAACGTATCTTTAACCGTTAATGGTGAAATTAATTCTAACTTAAACAAGGATAAACTGCGTTATCTTATTGAAAAAAATTTAAAAAACTAATTAATCTCTTTTTATATCTACTCTCAAATTTCACAACTATATAAATGAATCTTCTTTCCGTAAATCAATTAAGTAAAAGTTTTGGCGATAAAGTCCTTTTTAAAAATATAAATTTTGGTATTAACTATGGCGATAAAGTTGCTTTAATTGCCAAAAATGGTTCTGGTAAATCAACACTATTCAAAATTCTTCAAGGCATTGAAATCCCTGATAGCGGAGATATTGCTTTTAGAAAAGAATTACGCATTTCGTTTTTAAGTCAAGAACCCAATTTAAACGACAGTCACACTATTGAACAAGCCATTTATGCAGGAGATAGTGAAATGGTAAAAACTGCCATAGACTATGCTCATTTGGTTGAAAGTCATTATGCTAATCCAACCGAAAAAACAGAAAACCAATTAGACATCTTAACGAATAAGATGAATGATTTAGAGGCTTGGAACGTAGAAACACAAATTATGTTAGTTTGTGCAAACTTAGGTTTACATGATTTAAAACAAAAAGTAAGTACATTAAGTGGTGGTCAAAAAAAACGTTTAGCATTAGCTCAAGTTATTTTAAATGAACCAGATTTATTAATTATGGATGAGCCTACCAATCACTTGGATGTTACGGTGATTGAGTGGTTAGAAGAATATTTACGTAGTTACAAAAAAAGTATTTTATTAGTTACACATGACAGATACTTTTTAGATGAAGTGTGCGATAGAATCATAGAAATTGATAATCATTCTTTATATGAATATAAAGGGAAGTTTGATTATTACATGGAAAAGAAAGCAGAACGCTTAATGATGGAAGCTTCTGAATTAGAGAAAGCAAAAAATTTATACCGTCGAGAATTAGAGTGGGTTCGTAAGCAACCACGCGCTCGTACCACCAAATCAAAATCTCGTGTTGATGCGTTTTCTGATATAGAAGCAAAAGCAAGAAAGAAAAGTGTAGATAAAAAAATTGAATTAAGTGTAAAAGTTGAACGTATTGGCAGTAAAATTATTGAAGTTCATAATTTAAGAAAGGCCTTTGGTGATAAAAAAATATTAGAGCCTTTCTCGTATACATTTATTAAAGGAGAAAAAATTGGTATTGTAGGTCCTAATGGAATTGGCAAAAGTACTTTTATTAATATGCTTCAAGGTATTGAACCACCCGATGCTGGTAAAGTAACTGTAGGTGACACTATTGTTTTTGGCTATTATTCTCAAAAAGGAATTCAAGTAGCTGACGATAAACGTGTAATTGAAGTTGTGAAAGATATTGCAGAATTTATTCCTTTAGCAAACGGCACATCGTTAAGCGCGTCTGCCTTATTAACTAGATTTAATTTTGCTCCAGAAGTACAATATGGTCATGTAAGTAAATTAAGTGGTGGAGAAAGACGTCGTTTATACCTACTAACTGTACTAGTTAAAAATCCTAATTTTTTAATTTTAGATGAGCCAACAAATGATTTAGATATCATTACATTACAAACACTCGAACAGTTTTTACTTGACTTTCAAGGCTGTGTATTAATTGTATCTCACGATCGTTATTTTTTAGATAGATTAGTAGACCACGTATTTGCTTTTGAAGGAAATGGTATTGTAAAGGATTTTCCTGGTAACTATAGTGAGTATCGTCAATGGAAATACGATTCTGAAGCGGAAGCGGAAGAGTTGGCTAAAGAAGCAGTGCAAAAAAACACCATCTTGCCTACAACTACTGTAGTACCTGAAGTTATGGTTGTAGAACCTGTTAAGGCTCCTGCTACAGAAAAAAAGAAACTTTCTTTTAAGGAACAAAAAGAATTAGAAAATTTAGATACAGAACTACCTCAATTAGAAAAAAGAAAAGCAGAAATAGAATCCCTGTTAGCTAGCGGTATAACTGATGTTAAAGAAATAGAAAAATTATCAAACGAGTT
>JBBIUW010000403.1:0-3062 GCA_037440045.1 Sphingobacteriaceae bacterium | reverse complement strand
TTTGATATTTTAAATTGAAATTAATTAAGCCGTAATTCCTTTTAACACAGCTGCCATTGTTTTACCAATAGATGCAGGGCTATCTACTACATGTAAACCACACTCGCGCATAATTTCCATTTTAGCTTGTGCTGTATCATCATGTCCGCCAACAATTGCACCTGCGTGCCCCATAGTACGACCTTTAGGAGCTGTTTGTCCTGCTATGAAACCAACTACTGGTTTTTTATTTCCGTTAGCTTTAATCCAACGAGCAGCATCTGCTTCGTAGCTTCCACCAATTTCACCAATCATTACGATAGCATCAGTTTCAGGATCATTCATTAATAATTCAACAGCATCACGAGTTGGAGTACCAATAATTGGATCTCCACCAATACCAATAGCAGTAGAAACTCCTAAGCCAGCTTTTGCAACTTGATCAGCAGCTTCGTAAGTTAAAGTACCTGATTTAGATACAATACCGATACGTCCTTTTTTGAATACAAATCCTGGCATGATGCCAACTTTTGCTTCACCAGCTGTAATAACACCTGGACAGTTAGGACCAATTAAACGGCAAGTTTTTCCTTTAATATATTCTTTAGCTGCAATCATGTCTTTTACAGGAATACCCTCAGTAATACAAATGATTACTTTAATACCCGCATCAGCAGCTTCCATAATAGCATCAGCAGCAAAAGCAGCTGGTACAAAAATGATAGATGTATCAGCACCTGCTTTTTCAACAGCATCTTTTACTGTATTAAAAACTGGTCTGTCTAAGTGAGTAGTACCACCTTTACCTGGAGTTACACCACCTACTACATTAGTTCCGTACTCAATCATTTGTGTAGCATGAAAAGTTCCCTCTCCACCTGTGAAACCTTGAACTATTACTTTTGAATTTTTTCCTACTAAAACGCCCATATTATTTTAATTTATTGTTTAGATACTAGTTGTTAGTGTTATTAATTGATGCGCTAATTTAAACATAAATTCGTGTTTTTGGATAAGATTTTGTGAATTTATTATTGTAGTATCCTTTTTGACCGAATATTACTCTAAAAAGCCGTATTGTCAAGCATATAAATCATTAACAGGTTATTAACCTAACCTATAAATTCACAATAAAATGATAAATTTGTTTAGATACTTTTATTATGGCAAATTATACGTTAAATGATGATACTATTGCTGCTTTAGCCACGCCTCATGGACCAGGAGCTATTGCAGTGGTGCGATTAAGTGGTAAAAATGCCATTTCTATTGTAGAAAAAGTGTTTTACACAAAGTCATTAAAACATAAGTTATTGGCTAATAAATCCAGTCATACCGCTCATTTTGGATTAATTGTAGAAAACGACGTAATTATTGATGAGGTTTTGGTAACCATATTTAAAGCACCCAATACATATACTGGCGAAGAAATAGTGGAAGTATCATGTCATGGTTCGCAATTTATTCAACAGCAATTATTACAAATATTTTTTAAACACGGTGCGCGCCCTGCACAGGCAGGTGAATATACATTACGTGCTTTTTTAAATGGAAAATTAGATTTGAGTCAGGCAGAAGCGGTGGCTGATTTAATTGCCAGTAATTCAGCAACCTCACATCAAGTAGCTATGCAGCACATGCGCGGTGGTTTTAGTAATAAAATTGCGGTTTTACGAGAGAACTTATTAAACTTTGCCTCATTAATAGAATTAGAATTAGACTTTAGTGAAGAAGATGTAGAGTTTGCTGATAGAACGGATTTAAAAAAATTAATCAATACTATTTTATCCATCATCGAAAAATTGATTTCGAGTTTTGAAGTAGGTAATGTGATTAAAAACGGAATTCCTGTAGCAATTGTTGGTAAACCTAATGCAGGTAAATCAACGTTGCTAAACGTATTACTGGATGATGATAGAGCTATTGTAAGCGAAATAGCAGGTACAACGAGAGATACCATCGAAGATGAAATCATTATAGATGGAGTATTGTTTAGATTTATTGATACTGCAGGAATCAGAACCACTAGTGATGTGATTGAACAAATAGGCGTTAACAAAGCATTTGAAGTGATTAAGAAATCAGCGATTGTTATTTATTTGTTTGATACACATGAATTGAGTAGAGGTGATTTAGAGATAGAAATGAATATGATTAAAGAACATATAGGAACATCTCAATTACTAATAGTTGGTAATAAAATTGATTTTGAAAATATTGAAGAGTTAAAGAAAGAGTTTTCTGATGTACCTAATATTTTATTTATCTCAGCAAAAGAACAAAGTAATATTAAACAACTAAAAGATACATTAGTAAGTTTGTTTGATACACGAACTGTAAATACTACAGATACGATTGTTACAAATTCTCGTCATGTAAGTTCTTTAAATAATGCACAACAAGCTTTGTTAAAAGTAAACGAAGGTTTGAGTACTAACATTCAGAGTGATTTCTTGGCTTTAGATATTCGTTATGCTTTAGAGGCTTTAGGAGAAATAACTGGACAAGTAACTAATGATGATTTATTGGGAAATATTTTCTCGAAGTTTTGTATTGGGAAGTAGTTTAATGACTTAAAGTAATCTTACTAAATTATATAGTATTTCATTAACACAATCAATGCGTAGTAGTCACTAAGTTATTAGAATAGTTTCAATGACATTTTTAAAACCCCAAGAATTTTATTATCTATATTATCCAACCAAGTCTGTTCCAGAAGAGATGTTGAAGTACACATTTCAAACTTTAATGTTGGAAGGACATTTGATTGCATATTACAAGGACATATATATTAATAAGCGCGCTACAAGAAAACGCGCCCGTTTATTTTTTAAACTGGGTCCTAATTTTAAAGTTGAAAATTCATATTCACATGCCGAAAAATTTGTACTGTCTTTGTTTGATGGGTATGATGAACTTAGACCTTACGAGATTAAAAATTTGGTATTAGATAAATTAGGAGACGACATCACTAAATTCAGAACTCAATATGTTTATCAGGATGTTTACGAAAAAGGTTTAATCTGGTGGAGTCGTTTCTTAACTAAGAAGGGAAGAGAAGCTAAGAGGAATTATCTGAGGTT
>JBBIUW010000402.1:0-3070 GCA_037440045.1 Sphingobacteriaceae bacterium | reverse complement strand
TTCAATAATAGGCTTCAACGTATTTTGTTCTTCTTCACTTAATTTACTTACTTGCCCGTCATCTTTTTTAATTAATTTTTCTACAGTATCAGCGTCTACACGCACAAACTGAGTATTCGCTAATTTGCTTTCTAAATGATTAATTAAATGTGAATCTAATGGAGAATCCATTAATAATACATCGTAACCTCTTGATTTTGCAGCATCAATATATGTATGTTGCTCATCTGTATTTGTTGCATATAAGAAAACAACTTTACCATCTTTATCTGTTTGATTAGCTTTTACATGAGCATCGTATTCTTCCAGTGTAAATGCTTTAGCTTCTGTATTTTTTACTAAAGCAAATTTCACTGCTTTCTCGTAAAACTTCTCATCACTAATCATTCCGTATTGGACAAAGATTTTCACATCGTCCCATTTTGCTTCAAAATCAGGGCGTTCTTTTTTGAAAATCTCTTCTAATTTATCAGCAACCTTTTTAGTAATGTGCGCAGATATTTTCTTTACGTTTCCATCTGCTTGTAAATAACTACGACTTACGTTTAACGGAATATCTGGGCTATCAATCACACCACGCAGCATGGTTAAGAAATCAGGAACAATATTCTCTACATTATCAGTAACAAACACTTGGTTGCTATATAATTGAATACGGTCTTTAGGCGCTTCAAACTTGTTAGATAATTTAGGAAAATATAAGATACCAGTTAAGTTAAATGGATAATCTACATTTAAATGAATATGAAATAATGGTTCTTCAAACTGCATTGGATACAATTCGCGATAGAAAGCTTTATAGTCTTCATCTTTTAAATCAACTGGTTTTTTAATCCAAGCTGGAGTAGGGTTATTGATGATGTATTCAATTTCAATTTCTTTTTCTTTATCAATTCCTTTTTCGTCTTTTTCTCCAGAAGGAATCCAGTCTTTTTTAGTTCCAAAAACAATTTCAACTGGTAAAAACTTACAGTATTTTTTTAGTAAGCCTTCAATTTTACTATTCTCTAAAAATTCTAAGCTGTCATCAGCAACATGCAATACAATTTCAGTACCTCGATCAGTTTTAGTAGTAATTTCTTCTAATTGGTATTCAGGACTGCCGTCACATTCCCAACGAACTGCTTTACTACCTTCTTTATGAGATAATGAGAAAATTTCTACTTTTTGAGCTACCATAAAAGCAGAGTAAAAACCTAAACCAAAGTGACCAATTACGACGTTTTTATCTACCTTATCTTTGTATTTAGTTACAAACTCTTCGGCACCACTAAAGGCAATTTGAGTAATGTATTTTTCAATTTCTTCGCCTGTCATACCAATACCTTTATCTTTAATGGTAATGGTTTTAGCAGTTTTATCAACTTTAACTTCAATTTTTAAATCACCTAACTCTCCTTTTGCTTCACCCATAGATGAAAGTGCTTTTAATTTTTGAGTAGCGTCGGTGGCATTACTAACTAATTCACGTAAAAAGATTTCGTTATCGCTGTAAAGAAACTTTTTAATAATTGGGAAAATGTTTTCGGTTTGTACGTTAATTTTTCCAGTGCTCATGTTTTAAAATATTTAAGTTTTAAGAATATAAATTTTTTCCGCCTTTTTTAGTCAAAGGTTATACCAATAGGGTGTAAAGTGACAAAATGGCAAGATTGGAGTAGATGGACTTTGATTAAATAATTTATTGAACTAAATTTTTTAGATTGGTTTTTGTTTATTTAATATTTTAGTATTACCTTTGTATTGTCAAAAGTAAAATCAAAAACACTATGATTCGTAAAATAAGCATAACAGTTAATCAACCTGTGAGCACTAGTGATCCTATAGTAAAAAGTTTGATCAGAAAAAAGGACGTTAAAAAGGCAGTTCAGCAAGGAATGACTGCTGATCAGATGATAAAGCAAGGACTAATTAAATAGTTTTTGTGTTCTATTCATTCAATCAAATCAATAATAGAATTTATCATTTTATTACCGACGAAGGTGTACTATATAATCTTTTATTTTCTTTAGAAGAGAGTGAGCTAGTTCTTGATAAAACTATTAGTTCAACAATCTATAATATTATTTTAACTCCACTAGACAGTAAAAAAGTAAAAGGACGAGATTTCAAAATAGGAAAAACTATATATAATATTATTTGCGATTTTGAATCTAAAAATCCTAATTGTTGCTTTACGTACACTCCTGATTTTACAGACGGCAAACATCATGTCAGAAATTGGCTCTTTAATAGGTGGATTGACTCACACGGGTCAACTAAATATAATGCTATTAATTTAGAAGTTAATCACATAAGTATTAATGAAACATATTACAGTACTTTGTTATATAGCAATAATTATTCTTACGGGAATGAAGTTACTGTTGCTTTTGAGAAAAAAATCATGGAGTATCAAGTGTCAAAAGCATAGTTATAATTAATTTAGGTATTAGATCATTTTAATTTTTCAATATACAAAAAAGCCCTCTCAATCATTGATTAAGAGGGCTTTTTTTGTTGTCCGACTAGGTAGTATTCTCATTATCACTTACTTAACTGCACTTAACTTCAATTTATCATTACCCAGTCATAAATTATTTTCCTCTTTATACTCCAAAATTAATTTAAGTAAAGTTCAGCAAAATCAAAACGACTGCCTGAGTGACTGCTATATAAATTCCCCATTAGAGTTGTACATATTCCACATATGTGGAATATGTAATGTAAATTCTCAAAATTCTTCTTTTTCAAAAATTTCGGACTCAACATTATTATTTAAAGTGCTATTAATTTCGATTTATTTTTTCAGACAAGCAATTTTTAACAATTACCCAAAATGTCAGTTAAGTTTAGTTAAGCTAAAGAAAGCAAAATTAAATCTAGCTGACAACTTACTTGACAATTGCGGATTTTCTGGTTAATCAGCCTCTATTAAGCAAATAATGGGGCGTTTTAATGATAAAAAGGAAATTTTGACTGCATTTTAAAAATTGGGCTGATACTGGATAGGTGATATGTGAAACTTTAAGAATGAAAAATGGCAAAATTTAACTACAATTTAAAAAGCGAAATTCTACAAAACCAACAT
>JBBIUW010000401.1:0-3072 GCA_037440045.1 Sphingobacteriaceae bacterium | reverse complement strand
AACACCATCAATAGCCTAGATGCCAATAGCGATAAGTTTGGCATGCAAATCAGTAATGTTTGGACAACGCTTTTATCATCCTACAAATACAATCAATTATTATCTTTTAATAATTCGATTCGTAAAATGAAATTAGATGAAAAGAAAAAAGTGTATGGAGAAGCCTCTCCAATGACCTTAGGTGAAATGCTTTTATTTTACGATTGCACTGCCTTAAGTGCATTAAAAAAATATGAAGAAGTTATAGAAGCCGCAAAATCATTTATTACCAACTACCCCACTAGCATGTATTTTCAAAGTGTGAAAATGAATTTAGAAACTGCTATTAAAGAGTTGGAACAACGCAGTAATGGTAAAAAAGACATAGACACTAAACTATCAGCCGAATCACTAGATGCTTATGTGAACTATTTAAATAAATTAGAATGGAAATCGAATTTGCAATTTGTAAACGATAAAGAATACAAGCGCTATTTACAATTATATAAATCACAAGTATTAAGTGCAAGCGCAGAAGTTATTAAAAACTGGGACGAAAGCATTAAGTTTAATGAGTTTACAGAGTTTTTTAATGTGGCACAAAACTTCAAGGATACTAAAACCATGGGAGATATTGTTGCTGTATGCAAAACTTTGTTTTCCGAATCTGATGATCAAGACAGAGTTTTTTCTTTAGAAAATAGTTTGGAAGATTTTAAAACCAAAACTGCTGAGAAAGCAGAAAAAATAAAAGAATTGGAAACTATTTCTGAAAAGGGTTCCAAAGCCGAATTAGAAAAAGTGATTAAATGGTTGTTTAGTAATGAACAATACAATCGCCCTGATTTATTATTAGCTATTTGCGAGCGTTATATAGCCAATCATAAACCCAGCAATGAAGACGATATGGAAGTTTCGTTGGCCGCATGGGACGGATTAGTTAACAATACCGCTAAACTAAAAAGTATTGACGATGCCCGAAAACAATTTGAAACATTAAAAGGGAAAGCAGATGATTATAAAGCCAATCAAAAAGCTTATGATAAAACAATTAGAGAATTAAATCAGGATTTAAAAAACTTACAAAACGATTATTCTAACTATCAAAAAAATGTGAGAGATTTAGATCCTATGGTAAATGTTTTAGAAAACTACGCAAAAATTTATAACGAAAATCATCAATACACAGAGGAAGTGTATACCAGAAATCAATTATTAGATTTATTTAAATTAGATAGTGACAAAGAGCAATTGCAACTGTATCTACTAACCATGAGCTATTATAATTTGGGTTATTTTGATAACGTAAAAAAAACAGCTGCTCTTTTAAAAGAAAAATATCCTACTGGTTCTTATACCGAATCTATTTCATCCATCGTAAGTTATTTGCCTCAATAGTTCTATATGTCAACATCCAATTCATACATCAGTGTTATTCACGAGTTAAACATCAAGGCTTGGGACAATAGATATATAGATAGAACGAAGGCTATGGAATTGGCTTTACAAGCAAAAGAAAATGCTGAGAAATATAACAACCTCGTTGATTTTCATTTTGCACAATTAACCATTGCTCAATTAATTTTTTGGAAATCGAGCGAAAGCACTCCATTGATTATAGCTAACGAAGCATTGAGTTATTTTGAAAGTGTAAATGTTTCTCTTGGTATTTCGAGAGCTAATTTTATTTGCGCTAGCATGTATGATCAATTTGGTCAGTACGAAAAAGCCATGCAGCATGCTTTAAATGCTGTAAAAGCAAGTGAACTCATAGATGATGAAACTAATAAAGGTGATTGTTACACAACTTTAGGTCAAATATATTCTCGCATACACGATTACACAAATGCTATTCTGGCTTTAAACAAAGGCTTAATGATTCGCCAACGTATTAAAGATGATAAAGCAGCTGCTTCTTCTTTAAATTTGATTGCACGTAATTATGTATTAAGTAAAAATTACGAAGAAGCTAAAAATTATTACAACCAAAGTTTAACTCTAAGAGAAAGTACAAAAGATGAAGACGGTATTCCTTGGACTTACTTAGGTTTAGCGAGTTTATACTCCGAACAAGAAAACTGGACTTTATCATTAGAATACTATCAAAAAGCCGAACAATCCAATATCAAACACGAACAACGCTTTGAAGTATTATGTTTTTTAGGCAAAGGAAAAATTTATTTACATCAAGCAAACATTACTGAAAGTATTGCTTCTTTAAATAAAGCTTTAGCCATTTCTCAAGAATTAAAAATCACCTCTATTCAATCCGAAGTGCATGAGTTACTGGCTCAAGCCTTTGAAAAGTCAGGTAATTTAACACAAGCTTTATTACATTATAAAACTTACAATCAATTACGTCAGGAAATTTTAAGTAACGATAAAGTTAACACACTTAAAAATCAGCAAATAGCATTTTCGGTGGAGTCGGCAGAAAAAGAAGCAGAGATTCATCGTTTAAAACATGTAGAACTTAAAAATGCTTTTGATCAAATAGCCGCGCAACATCATCAGTTAGAAGAAAAGAGTAAAGAAATTACAGATAGTATTACGTATGCCAAACGAATACAAGATGCTTATTTGCCCGAAAAAGATTTATTGACTCAAATTTTTCCACAAGCCTTTTTATTATTTAAACCCAAGGATATTGTAAGTGGAGATTTTTATTGGTATAGCCAATTAGACACACCTACCCCATCTCGTATTTTTGCAGCAGCTGATTGCACTGGTCATGGTGTTCCAGGTGCTATTATGAGTGTGATTTGCAGTAATGCATTAAACGAAGTGGTAAATAACAAACACATTCATCAACCTGATTTAATTTTAAATGAAGTACGTAATATGGTAACCGCTTCGTTTAAAAAGCAAGGCGAATCCACACAAAAAGACGGGATGGATATTGCCTTAGTACGATTAATAGAATCAAATGGCAAAACCATCCTACAATTTGCAGGAGCAAATAATCCGTGTTGGATAGTAAGCAAATGTGATAATTTGGAAATGAATCAATTTGGAAATGAAAAAAGTAATAATATGGCAAGTGGGGAGGAATTAAATAATTTTCAAATTTTCAAATTTTCAAATTTAATTGAA
>JBBIUW010000400.1:0-3094 GCA_037440045.1 Sphingobacteriaceae bacterium | reverse complement strand
GCTACTAATACTAATTTCACAGCAACTTCTGTTTCATAAACTCCATCAACTCGGTTTACGGTTGTAACTACTTTTGCTAAAATTTGAGCAGTGGTAGGAGTATTTGTTCCAGTTCCACAAGCTGCTCTTGCATATTCTCCAGTACAACCTATCGCTAAACGATAAGTTTTTAAATTTGCTCCAGCACAGATGGCTGCAACCTGTGCAGTTTTTGAAAATGAATGATCGTTGCTGTTTTGTCCTAAAACTCCTTCACAAACACCTCTTTCATTTACTGGTTTAACAAAATCGCTTGTGTAGTAAGAAATATAGTCTTCTGTATTCCATTTGCAAAACGGATCGATATATACATCTCCATTTGGAGTGCGAATCATACCATGAAACCCATATTCGGTTAAATCTAATTTACCACTTGCATATTTATCATCAATGCCTCGTACATTATATGTTCTAATATTTGGATAGCTAATTTGTAATTGATCTTCCATAACAGGAGATTCAGATACTTTAAAACTTTGAGTGCTACCATCAGGCATTGGCAATGCAATTGTAATAGATGAGTATTCTACAGGAATATTCTTATCTAACGGAGCACTGGCTAGTAAAGTTCTTAATGCATTAAGATTTAATCGATACGTTTTATATTTTTCGGGAACAATATCTCGTTTCCCTGTTACCGTAACTTCGTTTTCATTAATTGATTTCCACAATCCTTGACTAGTTTGAGCACTCAAACTAAAAAAAGAAAAAATCAAACTGGCGATAGTAATTGTTATTTTCATTGTCAGAACTTTTTAAGATTAACATAAATTTAATAATCTAAATCGAAAAAATGAAATTTCGGAAATACTACAGATTTTTAAATATTGTAAGAAATAGCTTTTTTTAACAATTAAATCATTTTTTTATGATTTTGGTTATATTATTTGAATGATAAATGACCTATATTTGTTAAGTAATTAAAAACTATAACCCAACCCAATCATGAAAAAAGTATTTTTAATGTTAGCTTTCGCTGGATTAGTAGGAAGCGTATCTGCATCTGTTAACAACGATGATAAAGACAAAGGAAAAAAAGAATGTAAAAAAGAAGGAAAATCTTGTTGCAAAGAAAAAGCAGGTGCTGAAGGAAAAGCTTGTTCTGGTGATGCAAAAGCAGGTGAGAAAAAAGCTTGTTGCAAAGACAAAAAAGCTGCTGAAGCTAAACCAGCTGAAACAAAATAATTTTTGTTTTAAGAATAAAAAAGCTCATTTATCGGTTGATAAATGGGCTTTTTTATTTTATCCCATTTACTGTTTATAAGTACTATTGAAAAACTCGGCTTTTTTTGTTTTATTTGTTAACTAATAAATATTTTACTCTATATGAAAGTTGGTATCCCAGCGGAAATATTTCCAAACGAACTGAGAGTTGCCGCGACTCCTAAAACAGTTAAGCGATTGCAAAAGCAAGGCTTTGAAGTTTATATTCAGAAAAATGCGGGAGAAAAAGCAAACTATTCTGACAAAGAATTTGAAGAAGCCGGTGCTAAAATAGTTGCTACTGCTGCTGAAATTTATGGACAGTCGGATATAGTATTAAAGGTAAAAGAACCTAGTGTTGATGAGGTTGCTATGATGAGAGAAGGTTTAGTAATGTTGAGTTACTTATGGCCTGCTCAAAATCAAGAGTTACTTCAAAAACTAGCAGATAAAAAAGTAAATGCAGTGGCTATGGATGCCATTCCACGTATTTCTCGTGCTCAAAAAATGGATGTGTTGTCTTCAATGGCAAACATTGCTGGTTACCGTTCGGTGATTGAAGGGTCTTTTCATTTTGGACGTTTTTTAAACGGACAAATTACTGCTGCTGGTAAAGTAGAACCTGCAAAGGTTTTAGTTGTTGGAGCGGGAGTAGCTGGTTTAGCTGCTATTGGAGCAGCTAATTCGTTAGGTGCTATTGTTAGAGCATTTGATACACGTAAAGAAGTAGCAGAACAAATCCAATCTATGGGTGCTACTTTCTTAACAGTTGAGATAGAAGAGGATGGAGCTACTTCATCAGGTTACTCAAAAGAAATGAGTAAGGAGTTTATTGAGGCAGAAATGAAATTGTTTTTAGAGCAAGCTAAAGAAGTTGATATTGTTATTACAACAGCTCAAATTCCAGGACGCCCTGCGCCAAAATTATGGATGGATTATCATGTGGACGCCATGAAACCGGGTTCTGTTGTTGTGGATTTAGCTGCGTCAACAGGTGGCAACTGTGCTTACACTAAAAATGGAGAAGTAATTACAACACCTAATGGTGTTACTATTGTTGGTAAATTAAATCAATTACCAACTCAGGCGTCTCAATTATATGGTAACAACTTATGTCATTTATTAGATGATATGGGTAAAGCTGAGAAGTTTAAGATTGACATGGAAGATGCTGTTGTATCCAGAGCAATGGTAACTTATAATGGAAAAATTAATTGGCCACCGGCTCCATTACCTGTAAGTCCAACTGCAGGAGGTAATACTAAAAAGGTTGCTGCGCCAACAGCTGAAAAAGTAAAACACTCTGAAGAAGAAAAATCTAAAAAGGCTGCTATGACTACTTTAGTTAGCTTAGCAGTAGTTGGTGGATTGTTATTATTAGTTGGTGCTTATGCTCCGCCTGCATTTATTCAACATTTTACAGTGTTTGTATTAGCCGTGTTTGTTGGATGGCAGTTAATTACTAATGTGGCTCACTCTTTACATACACCATTAATGGCAGTAACTAATGCTATTAGTGGTATTATTGTGGTTGGTGGTTTGTTACAAACAACCGATGATATTAAAAACCCAATGACCATTATAGCATTTGTGGCTATTTTAGTTGCCAGCATTAATATTGTTGGAGGTTTTGTGGTTACTCACCGTATGTTGAAAATGTTTAAAAAGTAAAAGATTATGTTTATAGCAAAAGAAATACAAACAGCAGCTTACTTATTTGCCAGTATCCTGTTTATTTTAAGTTTGAGCGGATTATCCTCTCAAGAATCTGCCAAGCGCGGAGTGTTCTACGGAATTGTGGGAATGATCGTGGCGATCATCGCTACAGTTATGGGGCAAGGCGTTGAAGGAC
>JBBIUW010000399.1:0-3152 GCA_037440045.1 Sphingobacteriaceae bacterium | reverse complement strand
CACCTATGGTGAATATGAAAGCTAAAGGAAAAAAATTAACTTCTTACAAAGTAAAAGAAATTAATTTGAGAGTTCCACAAGAAATTGAAATGGACGATTATTCGGATGAAGACGAAAATATTGGCGAAAATGGGTTATCTCCAATGGAGCTCCATCGTAGAGCTATGGAAAAATTAGATCCAAGTAATTTTAAAGGAAAAGACGGACAAATAAATTTTGATTTTTAACAATAACATAGCCAGAATTCTAAATTCTGGCTATGTTATTTAAATAATTAGTTAATGAAAAAAACTATTGTAACTATTGGAGTATTACTAACATTCAATTGTTTCTATGCTCAAAATATACCGAAAGAATATTTTGAGTTGGTAAAAAAAGCTGATTCCTTATATAATATTCACGACTATAAAAACTCAGCGAATACATATTCAGAGGCTTTTAAAACAAATGGGTGGAAAGGTATGCCAAATGATAGGTATAATGCAGCTTGCAGTTGGGCAATGGCAAATGTACCTGATAGTGCTTTTTTTAATTTAGAAAGAATAGCTTCAAAATCCAGTTATAATAATTATAATCATATTATTAAAGATTCTGACTTGATGGGATTGCATTCAGATAAAAGATGGAGCCCTTTAATTGAATTAGTTAAACTGAATAAAGAAAAAGCCGAGGAGAAGCTAGATAGACCTTTAGTTGCCCAATTGGATTCTATTTATCAGGATGACCAAGGTGACAGATTAAAAGCACAAGATATTCAATCCAAACTAGGTTCTAATTCGGAAGAGTATAAAAACCTTTGGAAAAATGTTCATATAAAAGATTGGGGTCTGATGTTATTGGAAATCAAGGAAATTCAACTTTGTTTTTAGTAATTCAACATGCTGATTTAAAAACACAAGAAAAATATTTACCAATGATGCGTGAAGCTGTTAAAAATGGAAAAGCGTACGGTAGTAGTTTAGCATTGCTAGAAGATAGAATTGAAATCAGAAATGGACGAAAACAAATTTATGGTAGTCAAATAGGAATGGATGATAAAAATACATACTATGTAGCGCCATTAATTGATCCAGATAATGTTGATAAAAGACGCGCGGAAGTTGGCTTGCCTCCATTGTCAGATTACGTGAAAAATTGGAATATGATTTGGGATGTTGAGCAATACAAGAAAGACTTACCAATTTTGGAAAGCAAACAAAAAAAATATTAAATGTTTTTATACAACCTCGGCATACACACATTTAACGGCGCTTTACATTTAGCCGCTATGTTTAAGCCTAAAGCTAAGCAATGGGTTGAGGGTAGAAAGAAATGGCGTACACAACTTGAAGAAAAAGTAAAAAACTTAAATCTTGAAGGGGCTATTTGGTTGCATGCAGCATCTTTAGGAGAGTTTGAACAAGGCAGACCTGTTATTGAAAAAATAAAAAAAGAGTATCCGCACCAAAAAATAGTTTTGACTTTTTTTTCGCCTTCAGGTTATGAAATTCAAAAAAACTATCCCTTAGCAGATTTGGTTATTTATTTACCAGTAGATACAGCAAGTAATGCACGAAAATTTTTAAGTATCTTAAAACCCAAGGTAGCTATTTTTGTGAAGTATGAATTTTGGTTGAATTATTTGTTTCAATTAAAAAAACAAAATATTCCTACGTATTTAATCTCTACCGTAATTAAACCCCACCAATCTTTTTTTAAATGGTATGGCGGCGATTTTAGAAAAGCTTTGCAAACATATACAACAATATATACACAGGATGTGTATTCTTTGCGATTACTTAAGTTATTGAAATTTGAAAGAGGTGTATTAGCTGGCGATACACGTTTTGATAGAGTGTTGCAAATTTGTTTATCACCCAAACAATTAGATGAAATTGAGCAATTTGCTAAGGATTCATTTGTGGTAATAGCCGGTAGTTCGTGGCAAAAAGATGAAGAATATTTAATTGAAACGTATGTGAAACTAAAACCAACTCATCCTCGATTAAAGTTAATAATAGCACCTCACGAAATAGATAAACCAAATATTGATCGTTTACGAAATTTGTTATCTAAATATCAGATTGATTTTCATTTATACTCTGAAAATTTAACCGAGTATAAGTTTCCAGTGTTAGTAATTAATGCTATTGGCTTTTTATCCTCAGTGTATCAATATGGAACTGTAGCTTACATTGGTGGTGGCTTTAATGATGGTATACATAATATTTTAGAACCAACAGTATATGGATTGCCAGTAATGTTTGGGCCTAATTTTCATAAGTTTAACGAGGCTTATCAAATCATTGATTTAAAAGCTGGTTTTGTAATTAATAATACAGAAGAATTAACTGAGCAATTAAGCTTGTTTATTGAAGATAAAAATACGTTAGAAGAAGCTTCTGTTTTAGCCAAAAACTATGTGCTTAAAAACTCAGGAGCCACCAACAAAATTGTTGATGGCTTGCTCTGTTTTTTCTAATAAAAATTGGAACTACACCTCTATAAATCAACTGTACCTGGTTTGCCTAATCTTACATTTTTTCCTCTAATAGGAGTTACAGCATCAGGATCGGTTGAAGCATCTCCATCGCCTCCCCCAATTACTTTTTCTAATTGGGTTTTTTCTAATTTTTGAATTTTAGAATGAATTGCTTTTGGTTTTTTTTTAATATGTTTGTTAATTTCATGATTTAAATGGGTTTTAGTCGTTACTATATAATATAACTATTATTAATTAATAAGTTTTTTGAAAATTATTTAGTAAGTTTTTTTATTTCTTCTTTTAATCTAGTGCTATCATCACCTCCAATTACTTTTTCTAATTGTTTTTTCTCTAATTTTTGAACTGCTAATTTTTTAGAGTTAGTTGTTTCTTTTTTTAATAAATTAAATAGTTTCATGTTTATGTTTAAAATGATTGATAATTTATACGAAATGCTTACTATTGAACTTCCACATTACCTTTAATGGTTCCTTTAACAATAACGGTGTTTGGTTTTGTTGTAGACCCTCCAGATCCACCACTTTGTGAATCAGCATAACCACCATTAATTGTTTTTAATTGTTCATTGTTTAATGCAACCATTTTTGAATTTTTAGTTACAGTCTCCTTTTTAAATAGATTTTTAAATTTCATATTCATTGTATTTTTATTATTAATTAAATTAAAC
>JBBIUW010000398.1:0-3160 GCA_037440045.1 Sphingobacteriaceae bacterium | reverse complement strand
CAATTGTAAACTACCAGTTAAAGGAATAGATGTAATATTGTTTTTACATAATGTTAAGTTGCTCCCAGCATCAACAATTGGAGATGGATAAACATTCAATAACATGGTATCTATTTTCGGTGTACAGTTTCCTGTTGAGCTAAGAATAAATTTAATTTGAGATTGATTTAAATCATTAGCACTTAATGTATAAGTTGTATTTAAACTGGTAGCATTACCAAATGTTCCTGTTCCATTTGGAGTAGTCCAAATACCCGTAGTTGCTCCACCTGTTACAGAACCATTTAATGAAATTGTATTGGTAGCAGTACAAATGTTTTTGTCAACACCCGCATTAGTGTATACTTTTCTCAAGAAAGAAGACATGTAGTGGTATAAACAACCAGTAGTTGCACCTCCATTAATAACTCCCATCGAAAATAAATTATCTGTAGCATTCGTGTTTTTTAATAGGTTTGTTACTCCAACAGCAATTTGTCCAGTTGTAAAGCTTATTTGAGCACCACTCCACAAACCTCCTGTTCCAGGAACAACTGTAAAGGCTGAAGCTGGAACTAAAGTTGCATTTCCATTTAGTAAAAAATTACCTTTAGAGGCTGTTTTACATAAGATGTTTAAAATAAAGGTTTGAGTATTAGTTCTTGTAAAACTTACTTGATCTGAGCCAGCACAATTTAAAGGAGGTATAATAGCTTCTCCCAATTCACATCCAAATCCACTTGCGTGTATCACATAAAATGGTTTATCACCAGTAATGTAGGTTAGCACTTGTCCAGTGCCATAATAATAAGTGTCGCCTTTGTTTAATAATTTAGTTGTTATTGTTCCATCATTAATAGTGATTTGAGTGAAATTTTCAGTTGCAACAATATATGCTCCTTCAAATTCTCCAGCAGATAAACCTCCTTTATTAATGATGTATTCTGTACCAACAACTTCAACGGGCACAATTTGATCTCCCATTAAATCCATACATCCAGATACTCCTCTCACGGAGTCATCTGTTACAGAAACGGAGATAGGTTTATTAGAAACAACAATAGTTCCGCTTAAGTTTTGTCCTGCTACATTAGCAACATTGGTCACGTTTTCAATATCATATGTTTGTCCAGCATTTAAAGCAACCGAATAGGTTACTCCAGCGGCATGGCCAACTACCGCACATTTAGGGGTAATCCAAACAACAGTTCCGTTTTGAGTTGCAACAATATCTATTTGAGATTTAGCGGTAGGTGTAAAGGTCCAGTTAATACCGTTGGTTTGAAACGGACAAACAAATTCTAGTCCCATTCCATTTTGGCCTTTCATGGAGTATGTTTCTGGATTATTACCAGAAGTAACAACTTCATAAACAACTGTTATTGGGAAATCAGAAGATATTTTAATACCTCTATTTAATACTGTGTTAGCAGGTGTATTCTCAATGTTATTAATTAAATGAGATAATGATTCTGAAACTAATGAGTTTGCTGGAATTGTAAATGTTGTGTCAAATGTAGAGGCAGGTTGTCTCACACGAACAGTAGTAGCATTTCCAAACGACGACAAACGCATGACAACAGGAACATTACTCGCATGTCCCACAGTAACCCATGGTGCTGCAAACCAAAAAACGGTATCTATTTGTGATAATACCGGAGTGCTAAACGCAAGGAGTAAAACCAGTAATATTTTATTTAGAACTTTCTTCATTTTGTTTTCTTAATTTGGATTTAATACTATTATCAATGTTGTTTAATTCTTGTTCATCAGCATCTAATTTCTTTTTAGGTTTGATGAATTGATAGGTAATCATAATTTCGTGAGACCCACTAGTGTATGATTTAATTTTTGAGGTAACAAAGTCATAAGAATAACCTACTGTTAATTTTTCTTTAATAGTTGCTCCTAATAAAGCACTAGCAGACTCATTATTACGATATGAGGCGCCAAGCCAAAATACGTTTTTGTAGATAGCGCGTGCACTAAATTCGGGTTGTAACGGAGTAGGTTTACTATACTTTACCAAAGCAGATGGCTGTAAAGAGATTGTTTTTGAAAGTTTAAAAGTATATCCTAAAGTAGCATACATGTGTTGAGCCAAGGTACTTTGCGAATCTTTCCAGTTAATTTTATTTCCTAAGTACTGATATGTTGAAACTCCAAAAAATAAATTGTCGCTGTATAAATATATACCGCCATTAGAATCAAATACATTATTTGAAAGAACATTACCTGTTAGCATTTCATCACCTTTATCTGCAATTCTAGCATCAAATAGTTTTATTCTGTATTGAACCATACCAGCAGAAGCTGCTAAACCTAATTTATATTTACTATTTAATTTTACATGGTATGCAAAAGTTAAATATCCAGATGTACGACTTATTAAACCTGTGTTGTCAGAATTGATTAATGTTCCAATTGCCACCTTTTTTTGTTTACCAATAGTACTGTGTAAACTTACCATGTATGTTTTTGGCGCATCCTGAAATCCAACCCATTGGTTACGGTAATTTAAACTTGCAACTGCGTGTGGTTTAGAACCTGCAACTGCTGGATTATAAGCATAGTTGTTTAATACATAATTTGTACTAATAGGCAACTGTTGAGCTAACATCCCTTTACTAAATAGAATACTACTTAGTAGAATGATATATATATAGAATTTCTTTTTCATGTTATCTTATTAATAATATCCCACCCTTTAATGGTTCTGTTATAACTGAGTCATTTAATTTTAGGACATAGTAGTATGTACCAACAGGTAATTTATTGCCGTTATATGTTCCATCCCACGGGGTAGCATATCCTTGCGAACTAAATACATTCTCGCCCCATCTATTATAAATTTCAACTTCGGCGTTAGGATATAGTAAGCTTAAGAAATCTAATTTCCATACATCATTTTTACCATCACCATTAGGAGAAATTGCATTCGGGATTAAAGTTGTGATTTCATTGGTTACATTATTTATTTTAATAGCAACTTTTGCGGTATCCGTACAACCGTAATCATCGCTTACAACCTGAGTAACAATAAAGACTCCGTTGTCATAATAAACTGTTGTTGGGTTTTGTAATGAAGAGTTTGCGTTGTTAGGATTGCCAAAATTCCAGTTCCAAGATGTGGCATAGCTTGAAGTATCAACAAAATTAACTGATGTTCCTACGTTTAAAC
>JBBIUW010000397.1:0-3161 GCA_037440045.1 Sphingobacteriaceae bacterium | reverse complement strand
CCACTGCTACCTGTGGCTTGTTTGCGTGCATGTCTTTTTTTACCCTCTAATGAGCCGATGCCTTCAAAGTCAGAATTTACCAACCCAAACAATTCATTGTCGGAACCATGCAGTATATCGCCTAATCCCTGAAATGCAGGCTGTAATAAATTTTCCTCTGTACCGCTTAATTTTTCAAGCATGGCAGAGCGTGCATCTTCATTATCCCATGCTCCTATTAATTGGTCGTAAGCTCCTAATAAACCTTTAACGTCGTATATATGGCTTACTTGACGTGGGCGTGTGGCAATGTGATTGCGGGTATTTATTAAGTGCATTTTGCAACGGCGGCAATAATCATGATACAAACCGTTTAAATCGGTTTCGCCGAGATTATCGCCAAGTCCGTTAAATTCCTCGCCAAAAGCGGTGTTACCTACACCGTTTAAAAATTGTATGGGCATTCCTTGCATAGTCATGTGTTTATCTTTTTTTTCTGTTATTTGTCCTGCTTCTTCGTTATAGTGATTCAATACTGGGTCAATCACGTAGTAATTATTTCGTTGGTTTAAATCAGCGTTTTTGAATTTTGGAACAACCACGTAGATGTGTTGGAAATAATCACGTCCGTACATTTTTACCATGCGTAAAGCGTGTGGTATGCCGAGGTTAGTTAACACGCTACTGACGCTGATTGAAAAACAATCACAGTCAATTCCTTTTTTTCTATCCTGCCAAGCTCTGGCAGGACGGCGTAATTGCTCAATACCTGGCTTATCAATTTCATATTGAATGTGTTTGTAGTAAAAATCAAAAATGGCTTTACAGGTATCATTTAGAGTATCGCGCTTTAATAGCTTACTAATTAGGCGTGTATCTTTTAGCGTTTTTAAAACAATTTGTGCGCAGTATTCTATGGTGTCGTAAACCGTTCCTTCCTCATTAATTATTGGGTCAGTATTTAAAGCAGTAGGAAAAAATTTAGTGTAAATATTTCCGGGTAATAAATTTCGTTTGCTATCAGCAACTAAGCCTAACGACAAACCGCTTACGCGTTTGTTAGGAAATTTATTTGTTAGGTATTGATACATTTTTTTATCGTAGCTAATTATTTACGATACAAATTTCAGAACTAAAAAAACCTTGTATGTCGCAATCGTAGGGCTTCGTAGAACATTGTATATTCTTATATATACTTGTAGTTTAATGTAGTTAAATGTGGGTTTTTGTAACTTTTTTAATTTTTTGTTTTAATTCAACGCATAAAAAAAGGCTGTAACCTTAATGATTACAGCCTCTTCGTAGGTTCGTGTTTTTTATATTTTTATTTTATTGGTTGCTATAAAAATGTTGTTTAATGATTTCAAACATGAAATGTGCTATTTCTGGTAATACGGCATTACCCAATCCCTCAATCTGCTTTCTGTCCAGTTCTTTGGAAAACCCATCATCCATTCGTACAGACGCATAGTTTGATTCGCTGTTAAACCGTTCAATTGGCATTGACAAAGGGTACTGTCTTGATACCGGTTTAAGTAACGTTTTTTCAGAGTAGCTAAAGACTTCGCTACGAATTTCCCGTCGCTTTTCAATGGGGTAGGCAACACCGTAAAACCGTTTTCTTTGATGGTTATATCCAAATTGGGACGCTGTGATACAACGCCATTCACAGATATACCCGATTTTGGATAGGTCTTCCAAAACTTTTTCAAGCCCTCTACTGATGAGCATTGGGCTGTTTTCGATAAGGATGTATTTTGGTTTGATTTCTTTACAGATGCGGAACATTTCCGACCAGAGCCCGCTGCGCGCGCCGTTGATGCCAAGTATTTTGCCATTTTTTGATTTATTTTTTTTACTACTGTTTGCTACACTAATATCCTGACAAGGGAAACCACCACTAATAATATCTACATACTTCGGGTGGTGTAATGTGTTTATATCGCTGTATTGTTTGGTGTTTGGAAATTGATACTTTAAATGTTCTCTACACCAAGGACTAATTTCACAGTTCCAAAGCGTGGGTATATCTGACAAAGCCGCGCCCAATTCAAAGCCACCAATACCACTAAATAAACTGCCATGTGTTAATTGATTTTGTCCCATTGTCTTTTTTCTGCAAAAGACGGGAGCAGTTAAATTTTAATTTTACTAAGTGTGGATATTTATGGGCTATTGTAGAGAAATGTAGGTTTTTAACTTACAGTTGAAATAAAAAAATATTTAATCTTTATTTTTTATGACTCAAAGTAACTACACAACTACAACAACTACACTAACTACATTTTATTACTATCAATAAATTATAATATATTAATATATAGTATTATATAAATATGTAGTTAAGTAGTTAGTGTAGTTGATTGAAAAATGAATTTTCATTTTAGTTTTTACTTAAAATGATTCTGTTGAAATTCAATGTTTTTAAAACTGCATTTTGAAAGTGTAATGTAGTTCTTAAACGAAAAATGTAGTTGTATGAAAACTACACAACTACATTTTAATTGATTGACCGTAATTTGATTTAGAAAGGGAGTGATTCGGTTTGGTCTGTGCTTTGGTATTCCTCCTTTAGTGTTCGTTGAAAATTGTCCTCATCAAAATCGGTACGTTCTATTACTGGATATACATTGCGTGGATTCCCATTGATGCGTTTAGATATAGTTTTTCCAAATTGTAAATTATCTAATGCCGCAGATAATTTTTTGATAGATAACTTCATGCCCGACCAAGTATTTAGTTTTGATAGTATTTCGGAAGGCATTAAAAATTTTGCATTAGGATTTGTTCTTTCGCATGGTTCGTATAGTTTCATTAGCCATTCTTCCTCAGGTGGTATTTGTCGGTACAATTCGTTAATTTGGTTCAGTTGTTTCATTTCGCTTTGTGAGAACCAATATTTATAACCGTTGTTTAATAAGTATAGAGCTTGCGCCCAAACTAATTCAATGTTTATGTTATGATTAAAATTTATATCATCGGTTGTAAATACCAAGTAACGGCGGTTTTCAGTATCAGTTAAAAATTTATGACTATTTACACTACCCATAAAGCTACACACGCGCCCACGTTTTTTAGTGAAGCGATGCCACGTTTTACGGTTGGTTACAAAAGGCGCAGTAATAATAGCTTTCATTGAATTAAAATCTTTGCCAAAAATAGTTTCCAATTGGTCGTCAATA
>JBBIUW010000396.1:0-3164 GCA_037440045.1 Sphingobacteriaceae bacterium | reverse complement strand
ATGCATAATTTTCAAGCACTACCTGGTGTATAATTCCTGCGCCCGGTTTCCAGAACCCGATCCCGTATTTATTTGAAACGCCTGCAAGAAAATCATAAACCTCTTTGTTATCGCTTACAGCTTTTGCAAGATCTTTGTTCGAGCCTACTTCTGCCTGTATCAGGTGATCGCAGTGTACAGTGGAAGGCACTGCAACTTTAGGCCGTCCTGCCTGCATAAATTGCAATAAAGCCATTTGTGCTGTTGCATCTTGCATTGCAACTCTATCTGGGTTAAAATCAACGTAAGAAGACCCACGAGGATAATCTGTTAATTTCATATCAGCATCTAAATGCGAATACAAGATTTTTTCTGCCAATGTTAATGGGCGACCTAAGGTTTTACGAGCAGCTTCGATGCGCGCAGGCATATTAGCGTAAACCTTCTTAATCATTTCAATGTCAAATGCCATAATTTGAGTTATTAGAGATTTATATAATTTGTGACCCGATAGCAATCGGGATGTTTTTTGCGTTACGAATTTACGAAATAAATACCTTTTTTAGGGTATTTTAATTTCTTTTTTTTAACTTTTTTAGCACTGAGTTACCTATTAAACGGATACTCATTTATCCAATGAAACCCACGATTCATTAGTCTGAAAGAATTTGGATTAACTTTGTTAAAAGTAAAATTAATTGTATCCTTCATAAAAACGCCTCTTAAATTAAGTGTAGAGTCATTTAATTGCTGATAATTCACATGATATTTATTAATTGTATCCGTTTGTAAATTAAGTGTTATAGATTTTTTAATTGTATCTACTTCAAACAGTAAACGAAAATTTCTATCGTTTAACTGGCGTACAGTAGCCATTCCCGGATATTCAATTACAAGATATTTCCATTCGGCCGAATCGGAATACGTACGAAGTGTATCCGAATTTTTAACAACCAGCGTGGGCTTATATAAACCATATAATGGTGGTTTAGGAGCATCAACACCATATTCTTTTGTCATTTCGTATGTCTCGTATCCACTCCAAATAATGGCATAAAATACCATCAAGCTTTTTATAACCACACGTGTTATTTTCAACCATTTTTTATGAAAGAGGGGTTTATAATCAACAGCGTCTGTTGCCTTATTTTTCAGAAGCACTAATTTTAAATTGTGCCCCATAAAATACATTATTACCAAACACAATCCTACCAATTGAGTTGAGTATAGCTTCACGGGGATATCATAACAATAATTCATCAACATTACATTAAGCATCACTACAAAACCTATTAATGCTCCAAGAACAGATGTTCTTCTGAATAACAAGAAAACGCCTCCCATAAATTCAGCATAACCTGAAAAAACAGTATAGTTTTTTGAGAAACCTATAAAGGTCCACGCTAAACCCATTGGTGATGATTCTCCAAAAGGCTGAACTAATTTCCATAAAGTTGGTGGCTGAAATTGACTGTAAAAAATTTTAGCATAACCATAGCCTATTAATGAAGCGGCCACATAATACCGACAAAAAATAAGAAACCAATGCATCAATGTATCATAATTATTTTGTTTTTTATTGAAGATAGACCAAATACATGAACCTATTAATCCTAAAACAAAACAGGTTAGTACTTCAACATAATTATAGGTAGTGTCTCCACTTCCATTAGGAAAAACAGTTATAGGCCTAGGTAAATGTAGAATAGCAGAACCTACCCATGGATAGAAATCCTCTCCAATGAGAGATAAGATTGGTAAAATTAATAATCCAAAAAAAATGATGCCGAATCTTAATAAAAATTTCTTTGCGGCGTTCCACTTTAAATGTGGGTAAAATAGTTGAGTCTCCATAAAATAAGTTTAATAGTTAAAAAAAATTGGTAATAAATAAAAAAGCAGTTACATAACTAACGTTACATAACTGCTGTATAGTATATGAATAAGAAAATTATTTTCCTAAATCATCAAAGTTTACCTCATCTGATGATGAGTGTTCTCTTTCTACAATGGGAGGAGCATTTTGCTTAATGACTTCTATGGATTCGTTTAAGCCTTCCATAAATTTTTCGAAGTCTTCTTTGTACAAAAAGATTTTATGCTTTTCGTAAGTAAACTTACCATCAGTACCAAAACGTTTCTTACTCTCGGTGATGGTTAAGTAATAATCGTTTCCTCTTGTAGATTTCACGTCAAAAAAATACGTGCGTTTTCCTGCTTTAACTGCTTTAGAAAATAAATCTTCTCTTTCTGTTCTTTCTATCTCTTCAGACATATATATCTTTGTTTTTAAGTACATAACAAATATTTATATTTTTTGTTGAAAGTTTTCATCGTGTTGAAAATTAGTTGATAAATATCAGAACACCACTTTCACCAAAAAACATAAAAAAAGCCCCTCTTTAAAAGAGGGGCTTTCCTTTTTTATCAATTTCAGATTATTGAATAATCAACTTTTTAGATACTCGTTGATTGTTAACATCAATGTTTACGATATAAACACCAGATGCCAAATTACCAGAGGTATTAATAACATGATTAATATGCCCATTGTTATCAGATGTTAATGACGCAGTTTCTAAAGTTCTGCCCATTAAATCAACTAAAGTAATTGTTGCTTTTTGGTTAGATGCTACATTAAAATCTAAAGTAGAGCTAGATGACGTTGGATTAGGATAAATTGCTAATTCCATTGTTTTTTCTAACTCGGAAATACCAGTAGTAACATTCCCGGTAATATTAATTTGATCTATGTAGATGTTATTAGCTGTTGTTAAAGCTGGGTCAACTCTAAAATAAAAACGGAATTTAACACTAGGTTTGCCATTTAATGAAGTCAGTAAAGAAGCTACAATATTTTTGTTGACCCATTGTGCCGCAGTTGGAACAAAAGCTGTAGACAAAGTTCCTCCTGAAGCTGCTGCCATAGCAGCTGTATTAGGCACTCCAAATATATTTGACCAAGTACCACCGCAATCCAATGAGTATTGAATTTTAAAGGTGTCTAATTGTGCTGCCACTTTTTTAGCATATGCATAATAGTACGACATTGCAATTCCTGTTGTGTTCGTAAAATCATAAATAGGTGTTTCAAAAATATCTCTATGACCTCCTATAGATGTAGCTGATGCATTATTTATGTATATACTTTTCGAAGTTGAATTAGCTCCATTAGTAGTGTTTTG
>JBBIUW010000395.1:0-3168 GCA_037440045.1 Sphingobacteriaceae bacterium | reverse complement strand
ATCGGAATGGGAGTGCAAATATAATTGCTTTTTTGAATACTGCAAAAAAAAAATGTTTTTTTTCAAAAAAAATGAAATTACTCTTTAATCAGCTTACCAGTTTTTAAAATATAGCTATTTCTTCCCAATCGATAGAAGTAGATACCAGCAGAGAGTTGTTGTAGATCTATACTTGAACTTTTATCAATCAGCTCTTTTTTAACGAGTGTTTCGCCTAAAGCATTTGTTATTTCTAAAGTGACATTTGTATAATCATCCACAAAATCAATATATAATTTGTCTTTTAAAGGATTGGGATAAATATGTGCTATGTTTTTATTTAATTCTTCGACACCAATTGTACATGGGGTTACTAATATTGTAACATTTGTGGTTGGAAAACAAAGACCATCGTTTGTTCCTGTAAGAACATAGTTTGTGTTTACTGTTGGCGTTACAACTACCGTATTAGTTGTAGCTCCAATCGGACTCCAAGTATAATTTGTAGCACCCGTTGCTGTTAAAGTAGCGGTTTGGCCTGGACATAAAGTATCAGAGGATGTAGTCGCTGTAATAGTTGGGTTTAAGCAAACTAAGCGAATAGATAGACTATCAATTCCTAAATCAGTGGAGCCATTATCTGCATTACCTTTAAATTTAATAACACAGGAAGGAGTATTAACAGCGTTGTAATAAATTGTTTTTTTAGTCCAGGTTGGTTGCGAACTATAATATCCTTTAATACTAAATGAAATACCTGCATCTGTTGATAGCAGTACATTTAAAAAATCTGAACCATTAGGGTTGATGTAATAAAACGAAATAGCGTATTTGGCATTTTGATTAAAGTTGACTAATACATCTAAATCTCCTTTTGAGTTTGTGGCAGCTTGTGTTGAGTGAAAATTAGCACAACCTGCTCCGCTGTGAGGTGTCACATTTCCTAATGAGGGAGACACCCAACCAGCTGATATACCATCATTTTGTTGTCTCCATGAATTATCGCCTGTTAACGGACTACTTCTCCAATGAAGATTATCGGGCACGTTACGAGTAGCGCAACCATTTTGCCAAACATTATCAAATGTTTGATAATAAGGAATATTAGCATAGGTAACAGGAACAGCAGCATCTACATAAACCGAAGTTGACGCCACGGTGTTACTGCCACATGATAAAATACAACGGTAATATGTTGATGTATTTACCATTTGATTTGTAGTTGATGAATTAGCTCCAAAAATAGATGTCCAGGTTGTATTATTTGGAGAAGATTGCCATTGATAAGCTATTCCTGCCCATGAAGAATTACCGACTAAATTAAAGCTAATTAAGTTTCCAGCACATGAAGTTGTAGAACTGGCAATAGCATTTCCGCCAGAAGGAATACCACCCACTGTAACTAAACTCGAAACCGAATTAGCAGAAAATGTTCCGCAAGATACTACACATCGGTAATATGAACTAGAGCTTACGAGTTGTGTCATTGTTGAGTTTGTGTATGTTGGCAAGCTAGTCCAAGTACTATTATTGGGAGAAGATTGCCATTGGTATGTTAATCCAAGTGCTACAGTAGTTCCTACTAAGCTAAAATTTACATTTTGTGCGCTGCAAATAGTTGCAGAACTTACAGATGTTGAACCTGCATTGGGAGTTCCAGAACAAGGCACATTTAAACAACTGTAGCTAGTGGTTCTACAATTATTATCTGTAGCACAGGCAGAGTTAGCAGATACATGTAGTCTATAATTTCCACTTGAAGTAATATTTGCCGATAATGGAGTATTACCTGCATATAAAATATTATTTGAAGCATCTGTTAGGGTTAAATAATCTGTTGTGTTTGATGAATAAAATGTAAAAGCACCTATTACTCCTATGTTCAATTCGCTATATTCTCCAGCCCAATTACAGGTTGTTATTGTTCCTGGACTACAAGCTGTAATGGTTGCAGAGCCATAAGGAGATGTGTTGATACAACCTCCAGAAGTGGTTCCAGTGCTACATGCATAGGTTGTTACTCTACAAACATTATCGGTTGCACAAGACGAATTTACATTTACATGTAGTCTGTAATTACCGTTTGATGGAATTGTAGCAACTAACGGAGCGGTTCCTGATGCAACTACTACATTTGCAGCAGTAGTTAATGTTAAGTAGTCGGTTGTAATAGAAGAATTAAAGGTATAGGTGCCAACTGTATTAAAAGTTAATGAACTGTATTCTGTTGCCCAATTACATGTAGTAATAGTGCCACTTGAACATGTACTTATGGTTGCTGTTCCGTATGCCGTAGTGTTGAAACATTGACTAAATCCTGATGTAGAATTAAGACAAAAAAGAAGACACAAAATTGAAAGTAGTTTTTTCATGATTTCTATTGTGTTTTAATTATTTTTTTAGTGGCAATGATATTAGATGACTCTATAATGTTAACAGTATAAACACCTTGTTTTAGAGAGTTTAAATCAATTATAGCTTCAGAAACATATCCCATTTTTTTTAGAATTACCTCTTTTCCATTAATATCAGAAACAGTAACAATACTGTTTTTATATTTATCTGATAGCACTATTTTTAAATTATCTTTAGTAGGATTAGGATAAATAAGCTGTATTACATTTTCTATTTCATGTACGCTTACATCTAAGCTTGGCGTATATTTCCAAACATCATATTTATATGCATTATCAAAACCACAACATATATAAGCCTCATTATTTAATACAAATGCACTTGCGCCTTCTCGAGCAGAACCACCAAAATTTGTTATTTGTGTCCACAAATTAGAATAAGGATTATATTGCCACATATCTTTTGTATAGTTTAGTGTATTATCATAACCCAATCCAACGAAGCCAGTATTACCAATAGTAAAACTTGTAGCATTATATCTTGGTGTTCCAGGAAGAGCCTCTACGTGAATCATTCCTATTACAGGTGTTTTTACTTTGAAAATATAGTTAAACCGTTTCATGATTTTTTCCTAAAAAATATTTTTAAATAAGTTTATCATTACAATACCTATGACAAAATTATAAATTAATTCTACCTATAGACCTAATGGATTCAAATGTTTCTGTAATTAAAATATTAGGATGCAATTTTCTGAATAATTTTAAAGTCTGAGATAGATACATTTCAGCCCTTTGAGAAGAAATTAAATCTCTGATACTTAAAAATTGATTT
>JBBIUW010000394.1:0-3181 GCA_037440045.1 Sphingobacteriaceae bacterium | reverse complement strand
AGTTATGTTCACGGTTTGGTATGCGATGTTATCTTGCACAGTTTGACTCTTTTTTTTACAAAAAGAAAACATACTCATCGATGCTAATAAAACTATTGTACCAATTTTTCTAAACATTATAATATGGTATAGGTTAAAAAAATACCTTTGCAACACAAATATAAACTTTTCATATGGACTTTGACCCATCTAATCATCCAAAAAAACAAAACGTTTTTTTACCCATTATATTGTCTCTTGTGCTAGTAATTGGTATTTGGTTAGGCTATTTTTTAAATAATCGAATTAATAGTGGAGCATCAATGAGTCAAAATTATAGCGCTACTACTAATGATAAAATTAATAGTTTGTTAGATTATATAGAATATCAATATGTTGATACTATTAATAAAAAAGAGTTAGTTGAAAAAACAGTGACCGCTATGTTACAAAGTTTAGATCCTCATTCAAGTTATATTGCAGCTAGTGAGTTTGAAACAGTAAATGAGCCTTTAGAAGGGAATTTTAATGGTATTGGTGTAGAATTTAATCTTATTAAAGATACCATTAGAGTTGTTAATCCTATTGAAGGAGGCCCTTCAGAAAAAATTGGGATTAGAGCAGGAGATAAAATTGTGAAAGTTGAAGGGAAGAATGTAGCGGGAGTAAACATTACTAATAAAGAAGTTTTTGAAAAATTAAGAGGCAAAAGTGGAACGGTTGTTAGTGTTTCAATTTTGAGAAATGGATTTACTAAGCTACTTGAGTTCAAAATTACAAGAGATGCAATTCCATTGTATAGTTTAGACGCCTCTTATATGGTTACACCAACAGTAGGGTATATAAAAATTAGTAAGTTTGCCGCCACCACTTACGACGAATACTTAAAAGCATTCAATATCTTGTCTAAACAAGGGATGAAAAAATTGATTTTAGATTTAAGAGGAAACCCAGGAGGATATTTAAATGCCGCAGTAGATATTTCGGATGAATTTTTAAGTAATGGCTTACAAATTGTGTACACTCAAGGTAAAGCAAATCCTAAAAAAACGTACAAAGCTACAAATCATGGTAGTTTTGAAAATAACCCGTTAGTTGTGTTAATTGATGAGGGATCTGCTAGTGCTAGTGAAATTGTAGCAGGTGCTGTACAAGACAACGATAGAGCAATCATTATTGGTAGAAGAAGTTTTGGTAAAGGTTTAGTGCAAGATCAATTACAATTGCCTGATGGATCTGCTATACGATTAACGATTGCAAGATATTATACACCAACAGGTCGTTGTATACAAAAGCCATATTCTGATGACAAAGATCAGTATTACAATGAAGAGTACGACAGATATAATAATGGAGAACTATTGAATGAGGACAGTATTAAATTAGATAAAACAAAACAATATAAAACGCCTGAAGGTAAAATTGTATATGGCGGCGGCGGGATAATGCCTGATATATTTGTTCCTTTAGATACAGCTAAAACGAATTCTTTCTTAAATAAAGTATTTTATGCTGGCGCCATCAATACATTTGCTTTTGAATATGCAGATAGACACAGAGAAGAAATCAAGAAATATAAAACAGCTAAAAACTATATTGAGCAGTTTGACATCAGCAATGCTATTTTGGACGAATTCTATACATATTGCTCTAAACAAAATTTAGTACTTGGAAATCTTTCTAAAATAAAAACTAATGAAGCGCTTAAGCCTTATTTAAAGGCTTTTATAGGTCGTGATGTGTTTGATAAAGACGCTTATTATCCAATTATTAATCAAAAAGACAAGTGTATTTTAAAAGCTGTTGAAGTTTTATCTAAATAAAAAAATTGTACTTTTGAATCACTTAAAAAACATTTATGAAATTTAAATTTTTAGCTATTCCTTTTTTTGCACTAACAGTTACCTTAATTTCTTGTGGAGGTAATTCAGAGGAAGAAAAAAACCAAGAATTAACAGATAACGTAGATTCAGTTGCAACTACAACTGATACAAATTTGGTTTCTGAAGATGAGGAAGTAAGTTACAATCTTCCATCAGCACTACAAATTGCATATGTGTTTAAAAAATCAGGAGCAGGATTTGCTTCCAATTTATTGAATAACAAAACTAATACAACTAAGTACAACACTAGTAACTACAAACGAGCAACTAATTTTGGTATATATAGTGCTGATTTAGCATATTGCTTATTTAATAAAAAATATCAGGAATCGAAAGAATACCTAAAGGCTTGTAAAGAAATTGGTTCATATCTTGGGTTAAATCAAGCTTTTGAAAGTGATAATACTGCTCAACGTTTCGATAAAAATATTGCCATTGAGGACTCTGTTGTGAAAATTGTTTCTAATGTTCAATTAAAAACGGATGTAATGTTTGAACAAAATAAACAAAAACATATTACTGTTATTGCCTTTGCAGGTGCATGGACAGAGAGCATGTATATTGCTACAGAAGTTTATGCAAAAGATAAAAACAAAAAAGTGTTGGCTAGTTTAATGGAGCAGTTATTGTTATCAGAAACGATAGTAAAAGCTTTGAAAAGTCATCAAACAGCTGAGAAAGAAATCCCTTCATTAATATCTGCAATTGAAAAAATAAATTCAGAATTTAATGCGATAGCTTCTGTAAAAGCTGCTTTAGAAAAGGATGAAGAAATGGATTTTGCATCGATGGGAGTTACAGATTTTGAATTAAAGACAATTACTGAATCTGTAAAAACATTAAGAACAAGTATGGTTGATTAATATTATGAAGATGAAAAAAATGATAAAACCATTATTAAGTAGCTTACTTGTATTTACACTTATGGGATTTCAGGGTGGAGATATTTTATGTAATGCTAAAGAGTTAAAAGAAAAAGCTAAAAACTTATTAGATCCTTATAAATATGATAGTTCGGAATTAACCCGTATCATGTACAAAAAAAAGGAATCTGTTAAGGAAGTTGAGGTTCCTTTGTTTATTGGAGAAAAATATCGAATTGTTTTTGAGATGGAAGCATTGCCAAAACAGGTTGAAGTTCAAATTTACAACAAGGATAAAGAATCTAAGAATAGAAAATTATTATTCTCATCTAAAGAAGCAGGTGCAGATAAAAAAGAATTACAATTTGAAGTGTCAAAAATGCGACATGTTTATGTTGATTACGTTATTCCTCCTACAGAAGAGGGTTCGTATAGTGGATGCGCCGTTTTTATGGT
>JBBIUW010000393.1:0-3181 GCA_037440045.1 Sphingobacteriaceae bacterium | reverse complement strand
GATCATCCATTCGATACCAAATTTATCTCTAAACATAGCAAAATAAGAACCCCACGGGCTTTCTTCTAAAGGCATTTCTATTTGTCCACCAACAGAAAGACCATTAAATAATTTGTCTGCCTCTTCCTTGCTCTCGGCACTGATAGAAATTTTGCTTCGGGTTTCCATTTCGTTATGTTTCCCCATTTGCTCAGGAGTATCGCTACCTAATAATAGACTGTGTTTACCAATAGGTAATGCGATGTGCATAATTTTTTCGGCTTCCTTTTCAAAGTTGGGAGCACCTTCAAAATCCATGTCTTTAAACCGAACAATTGTAGCAAAGTTGCCGCCAAATACAGATTTATAAAATGTAAATGCTTCTTCAGCGTTGCCATTAAAATGAATGTAAGGATTGATGGATGCCATATTTATATGAGTTTATGATTTGTAAGGTTTGCGAATGTTTGTTTAAAGATACTAATGTTTGTTGCTTTTGCAAAAGCTATTCTTAGTTAGAGAGATTGAGAGGTTGTTTTGATGTGTTGTTTTTTCTTAATTATCAATACTATTTATCAGATCTTTGTCTATCAATGGCAACAATGTTTCGCAAAGAAATGGGTCAAATGGTCTGTAATCAAATGCTGCTTTAAAATATCGTTTCAGTGCTGCCTTTGAATTCGAAAACTGGTTAAGTGTTGAATAAACAATAGCTGCTTTAAAATGAGAAGTTAAAAATAGGTCAGTGAAATTTTTCTCATATAAGAAAATAAAATCTTCAGGAGAACCATATTCAAATAGGAAGTAAAGTTGGTAGTCCCTGTCAGATGCCCAATAGTGTTTATTTATTATTTCTTGCTTTTTCCATTCGGAAAATAATTGTTTAATTCTCATTTTGTCATCTTGCTCAAAATGCTGCTCAGAATCATTTTCACAAGAGCATATTATTATTGTAGTCAAAGTTAATATGAGAATAGTTACTGTTTTCATATAATTGCTGGTAACGTTTTCGCGGTTTGCTTCAGGCCGTATTGGAACTGTGTCTACCGAAATGTTTTAATAAAGATACAATGTTGCTAGGCAATTGCAATTTGAGAGATACAATGGTTGAAAAAACATTGACGCTATATTTAAAGTAATTATTATTTGCGTAAGGGATTGAAGCGGCTATCCTTTTTATAGAAAGGCTTTGAGTAAAGAATAAAAAGATAGTAGCGAAAAGCCCGACCACGCTATTTGCGTGGGAACGCCCAAAATATTATTGTTTAATAATCTTAATTGTTTTATTGTATTCTTTATTTTCTATGGTTAAGAAATACATACCTGCGGAAAAATGTGACAAATTAATTTGAGAAGTAAAAGGGTTAGTATAAACAACTTGACCAAGATTATTTTTGATAATAATGGTTGAGTTTTGAAATTGATTAAATTCATCGGAAATATTTATGATTGAATTTGTTGGGTTTGGGAAAATAGAAATTGGATTTTGTTGGTTTGAAATTTCTTTTATTCCTACAACATTAACGCAATTGACTGGAGTGAAACTCCCCATGTATTTTGCAAAATGTGAAACTGAATCTTGCCCTATTTTTTTTGGTGTCGAAAATATTAAGGTGTCATTGTAAACTGCTCCACTATTGAAGCCACTTCCTACATTTGTATAATTTGTGTAGGCGCAAAAATCATTGCCATCGAAACTTATAAATGCAGGGCATATAAAAGAACTGTTAGGAAAAAAATTATCGTTATTATGCATGCCTGTTATGATTAATTTCCCTTTGTACTCAAACATTTCGGTAATTGTTTCATAACTACTATTCATCCCACCGTTTAAAGTATCAAAATTTACTCCATCGTAACTAAATATGGTGTTACCCATCGCATTATTTGTTTTATTAAACTCACCCGCGATAATTAATTTATTTTTATAGATGATAAGTTTACTTACATAAAATGCTATACCGTTCATTTTATTACCAAGTTGACTCCAACTAATTCCATCCCATACGGCAAGGGCTTCAAAATCTCCTATATAATCTGCCATATTTCCTCCCATATATAATTTGCCTTGATATTCTACTGCGGTTGTTACTAAAGGTGTAATACTATTTGTGCCAATTGGTAAAAAATTAACACCATCAAATAAAGCTCGGTTATAAAAGTTGTAAGGAATATTATTTATAGTATCGAAATTGCCGCCAATAAATAATTTGTTTTGATACTTACATAATGTTGTACACCATCCGTGCTTAAAACTCGCAATTTTATCCCAATTACCTGTTATTCTATTTAATTTTACAAGATTGTAGCCTAAACCATAAATGTCATTATCTAACATTTGAAAATCACTAATGCTATCCATGCCTTGTAAATGGTGTATGCTGTCCCAATGATTTACATTCCAAACAGCCATACCTTTTGCATTAAAATTTCCATTTACTTTTGAAAAGTAGCCACTAATAAATACTTTATTACTTATTGAATCAGGTACAATCCTGTTAATTTGGTAATTAGTCCCACCACCAATCATGGAGTAAATACCACTTTGAGAAAACTCAAAGTGGTATAACAACATAGGAATAAAAACAATTTAATTTTATACATGATTTATTGTTTAATAAACGTTTTTGTAAGCAAAGTATTGTCGTTACTAATACTAATGCAATACATACCTGCTGTAATAAATGAAAGATTAAATTGGTGTTTTAGCATTGAACCAGAAACTGTATTTAATTTTTCATTATAAACGGTTTGACCTAATAAATTGGTAACAGTGATTACGGCATTTTTGTGATTGTATTCTCCGATTTCAATAATTAAATCACCAGTTGTTGGATTAGGATATAATTTTAATTCATTTGAATTGAGGTTTTTTGTTATTTCCTTAACACCAATTGCATACATCACCATACCATCAATACTTGTACGAGCCATAAACGCATCAGGTTGGTAATTTATAGTAGAACCAGAAGGCATAGCACTTGGGCCATTGAAGCCCCAAGTCATAGAATTGATATATGGCGATTGATGTAAATTACCACTTGAACCGCTACCAGCAGTGGTATGAGAAGATTTACGAGCATAATGAAAACTGGTTGTTTTACCTGCAAAGTATAATTGATTTTTAAACACATGGACTTTATTAATACCAGTGAAAACATTTAAAGGAATTTGAGTCCAGTCACCAACCCAACCTTCACCG
>JBBIUW010000392.1:0-3201 GCA_037440045.1 Sphingobacteriaceae bacterium | reverse complement strand
TTTATGCTTAGTACTTACTCTCTTTTTGCGTTTTACACCGCTAAGGGATGCTTTCTTTTTACCGCCAAATAGGTTAGATACCCATGCTCTAGATTTTGGAGATACAGCTAATGTTATTGCACCAGCAGTTGCTACACCAATAGCAGTTGCTTTTCCTGGGTTTTCTTTAGCCCAATTAGTAGCCTTTGCAAAAAAGCCCTCTTCGTCAGTTGATGTGTCAGTTGATGGGGCAGTCCCTTTAGCGGTACTAGTAGATGTTTTTTTATCAGGAGTACTATCTACAGCTGTTTTATCATCCGTTCCTGCATCCGAATTATTCTCATCGGTATTGTCATTCTCAGTTGATGTTGCAGCTCTGCGAGAAGTATTGTCGCCATTTTCAGAACCTGGTTCAGATGGCGATTCTGTTTCGGTATCTCCGTTTTCAGATGCGCCAGAATCTCCCGATTCTCCATTTTTTTTGCTCTTGCGGTTTTTAACTGCTTGAATGCCTTTTTTAGCTATTTCTAAAATTTTTGCTTTATTTTTTTTAAAGAAATTAGCAATAATTGAAATAAAGCTTTTACCGCCACTAGCTGTTAAACCTGCATTACTCATTACTTTTGCACCTGCTGCTAATGCACTTGATGCAGCTGTAACAGATACACCAGTACTGATAGGTTCTCCTAATGATTCTTCAGATTCAAAACCTTTTAACGATTTATTTGGGTGTTTTCTAAAGTAATGGTTAGCACCTTGTCTAATTTGTTTTTTCAAATTATCTTCTTTGCCTTGCAATACTTTCACTAAAATTTTCGTGATACCGCCCCATGCTTTTTTTGCTTTTGCAATATCAGAATCAGAATATCCTTTTGCTTTTGCTTCGCTTTCAGAAATTGTAGCAGGATATAAAGCTTTTGCAAAACCAAACATGTTGGTTTTCATTACTAATAAGAAACCGCCACGAGCTGCCAATGTTAATGGGTTAAAACGAACAACGGCTTTGAATATTTTTTTGTTGATATCAACAAATTTTTCACCTGCTTTTTTAGCAAATTCTAAGGCTTTTTTACCAACTTTTTTATGAGCATCAACAATTTTCTTGTTAACGTTTTTTACGGCTTGCCAAAATTTCTTTTTGCCTTTTACCTTACCTAATACATTTACTTCATCGTAAGTAGCATCTTCTTCTACTCCCATTAAAGTAACATCCTCATCAGGATCGTATTCGTCAAAACCTGCTAACCCAAGTTGAACGTTCATATCATGTTCAGCCTCTGCTAAACCGTGTAATGCTTGCTCTCTTAAGTTTTCATTATCCCAATGCTTAATAGCATGGTTAAACATTTTAACGTTCTTAGCAGCTCCGCCATTGTAAATAACCGAATGTGGGTTTCTTACAATATAGTTACGAGTGCGAACTAAATGTTTTTTTAATGCTCCTAAATCATCTTCTAAAGATGAAGTAGCCCCGAAGCCTGGTTCATCAAAATCTGCTCCCGATAAAATCGTTTGCAATTCTGTATCGTCTGTACCGCTTAATACGGCAATAGGAATCCCTAAATTTTCCATTTTATAATCGAATTTATCAGTGTATGTTTTTTCGTAATTAAATCTGTCTAACACGCAATCCAATACCCAGTACTCGTTTTTAATTGAGTTTGGAACTGGTACTATCACGTAAATGTGTTGCCATCCAGCACCGTATTTAGTAACTCTAAACTTGTGCTTAATTCCCAAATTGGTTAAAACACTACTAATAGAGATAGAGTAGCAGTCGCAATCGATGCCAGTTTTTCTGTCATACCAAGCACGAGCTGGAGTTCTTAATTCTTCAACCTCTGGACGATCTAATTTGTATTGGTAATGGTTGTAGAAGAAATCCCAAATAGCATTAAGTGTTTCGGGTAGCGTTTCTCTTTTAAAAGTAGAAGCAATGGCTTTTGTTTGCCAGTTATATTTTTTTACAATATTTTCAATTTCTTCAACTGTATCTCTAACAGTACCATCAGGCACTACTATTTTTTCGGTAACAGATGATTTTGGAAAATAACGTTCAAACTCTCGTCCATCTTTAATATCACGATAGCTTGTAGCAACTAATCCAAGCGTTTCTATCGCTTGTTTATCATAACAGCATAAATTACCACTAATATTTGAGCCACATTTGCACATTATATTAAAATTTCAGATTTACTTGATATATTCATTCCCTCTGCTTTAGTAGAGAACTCAACAATAATTTTTTTGGTTTTTTTTGCAGTTTTATCTAAAAACTGAGTTACTAGGTAACTTAATAAATTGGGAAGTTTAAGAGCTGCCATTAATGGCAATCTTAACTCAATAGCCATTTCTGTATTTTCTCTACCATTTAAAACAACCATGCTCGAATCATTTTCAGATGATGCTATTGCAGATGGTTCGCCTTTTTCGTTTTTAAGGAATATTTGTACAAATGGTTTTGTAAAAGAAAGTTTAGTAGGAGTTGGGTTTGTAATATTTAAAAACACTTTAAATAAAATCCCATTTGTGAAACTTGCGTTTTTGATTTGAAATTTTTTTAATGAAATTGTTAGTTTATCAGCTGCATGTTTTTTAGCAGATAGATTTGATACTCCAAATGCTAATGCAATTGCTCCAACAATACCAGTTACAACCACGCCTTTATTCATGATTGCCTCCTTTTTTAAATAATTTGGAAATAAATTTAGAACCTAAATCCCACAACAATTTTATAATTAATGCTATAAAACCGCCAATAATTGAGCGAAGTGTATAATTAAATAATTCTGTGTAATCTATAGTGTCAATTAAATCGGATAAGTTAATTGATACATGTGCTTTAAAAAAGAAAGATAAAGCTCCTACAAAACCGCCAATAAAGGCAAGTACATAATCAATTGTTGAGTGGTGAGGCATATTATCTATTTGATTATCCATTTAATGCTTGTTTGCATATCTGGAACAAATATTAATCAACCCAAAAAACTCAATGTAGGTTATTGACTGTTATTGTATATTATTGACTATTAATGACTATTAATGACCGTTATTTACTTTTATTTTAAAAAAAACTGCTGATAACTACAGATTGGAGCCATTGAAAAAACAGCTCCAATCTGTTTAGTTGGCAGTAATGCTAAAGGACATTGCGTTCAATTGAAATATTTTCTTTTGTAACGACAACTATATAACCTTGCCTTTGAACTGCTAACGGATATT
>JBBIUW010000391.1:0-3212 GCA_037440045.1 Sphingobacteriaceae bacterium | reverse complement strand
ACTGAACCACATAAGTATGTAAACTCTGTGCCTACTTGTTATATTCATATTGAATTGAATGGAAAATTATATTTTTTTAGTGGATGTTCAAATTGGTATGAAAAAGATTTAATTGAAGGATTTTTTTTTAATTGTTGGAAATATATTTTTAATAAATTGTTTCCATAATTTTTTAATATGCTTAAATCCCATAACGGCGTCTTTGTTTTGGGATCTATTTCCACCACTCTATTAATAGAGCCTTCATTAATTAGTAAATTTTTATTTGGAAGAACGACATAATTGCCAAGTTTAGGGGATTTACCATTTGACAATTGGTCAAAATCAAACTGAAAACTCCATAGTAACTTAATATCTTTTTGTTTGTTTTTGGGCATTTTAAAAAAAACTAGAGAAGATATTTTATTGTTTTTAACATCGTTATTATTTAAAACACTAATTGTTTCGTTGTCCATATATTTCGCGTCATGCGGAAACATGAATAAATCGGTTTCGTAAACTAAAGTATCTATTTTGTTGAGTTTTTTACCAATTGATTTTAATATTTTTCCCGATTTTTTGTCAATTTCAATTATTCTACTTAAATCTCTAAAACCTAACAATATTTTTTGTCCGTCTGGTGAAATACTGAGTGAATTACAATGAGTATTAAATATTTTACCAGATTCTGTATTTGCCAACAAATCAAGACTTAGATTTTCTAACAGTTTCCAGTTCCATATTATTTCACAACTTTTGTTGTATTCTATAATTGTTGTAAACTCAATATTTTTTTCTACAGTATCTTTGACGTCGGTCTTTTCTAGGTCAATATATTGATTTCCAAGAACGATATAATTACCATTTGGTAATTTCTCGAAACTATGATGGTAATTTTCTTTTTTATCAGAAGAAACTTTTCCTGTATTAGGAGCTTTCCAAATAACTTCTAAATCTTTAGTTATATGGTAGGCTTCGCCTTCACTAATAAAGCTAATGCTGCCATCATCATAAATTCTAAAATCTCTAATTTGTTTATTTTCTTTAAAATCTTCAATTATCGGAGCTAAAAACCATACTACTTCTAAATTTTTATTAATAGCACAATGCATATGGTCTAGCCAAATAATTCCATTTTCTGTAGTGTTTTTAATGGAATAATTTTGTTTGAATTTATATTTAGACGTATCTGCATATGGACAATCATAAAGTGAAAAATAATGAATGTCACTTTTTAATGTTTTTTTATTTTTTAAAGTAGATTCAATAAACCATTTGTATTTTTTGCCATATTTTAAACCTTCGACGAATATATTGGGAGATTTATTTGATTTTATTTGAACTAAATAGGTTTTGAAATCCAACTTATTTTCAGACGAATCTAGCGCCAAATATAAGGTGTAAGAATCAACGTTTTTTTGAAATGGTATTTTGAAATAAATTTGATTATAATTTAGTTTTGCACCATCTTTGGGCGAACATTGACCGTATACAGTAACTGAAAAAAATAGTATGAAAAGACTTACATTGTATTTAAGTATTTTTTTTATCATTGTTTTAATTGTTTTTAATTCTTGTACAGATTCTAATAACAAAGAAACTACCGATAAAACTAATATCCAAACAAAAAGTGATTCAACAGTTAACCAAGAAACTTTGTGGGTAGTACCAGATACCGCTAATATACCTCATGATGAGTTTGGGGATATGGTTAGATATGGCAGAGAGTTGATAGTTAATACGGCTTATTATATTGGTCCTGAAGGTAAAGTGGGGAAGTTTTTGGGAAATAAAATGAATTGTATAAATTGTCATTTAGATGCAGGAACCAAACCCTATGGATTTAATTTTTATAGTACACATGCCAGATATCCTCAATATCGTGCTCGCGAAAACAAAATACTTTCTTTAGCAGAACGTGTAAATAATTGTATTGAACGTCCTCATATAGGAAAACATATGCCACTTGATAGTAAAGAAATGATAGCTATTATTAGTTATTTGAAATGGCTGGGTGAAAATGTGCCAGTTAATGGACATGTGCCAGGAGATGGACCAATAAAAGTTGATTTTCCTTCAAGAGCAGCAGATTGTAAAAATGGAGAAGAAGTTTATAAAAGAGAATGTATGGTTTGTCATGGAGCAAACGGAGAGGGTAAAATGAGAGCAGATAATGTTTGTTATGAATATCCACCTCTATGGGGCGATAAAAGTTACCAATCAGGAAGTAGTGTTCACCGTTTAATAAAAATGGCTCCTTTTGTGTATGCTAATATGCCAAATAAAATAGCAACCTATAAAAATCCTAAATTAACAATTGAAGAGGCTTATGACGTTGTAGCTTTTGTAAATAACGATACCATTCATAAAAGACCTACACCTGTTACTAATAATGATTATGTGAGCTTAGAGCACAAGCCTATTGATTATGATAAAGGGCCATATTTGGATTCATTTCCCGAATCACAGCATAAGTACGGACCATATAAGCCTATTATTGACTATTATAAACGTATTGGAAAAAAAGCTAATTATTAGAAGATAATTCTAATAATTGTACCTTTACCCCATGATTTTACAAAACCCTGAAGAGTTAATATTACATTCAACTCAATTAAGTTCTGAATTAAAGAGCATTGCTAAAAAAGTATTTGAAGGAGAACGTATTTCTTTTGATGAAGGCGTGTATTTATACGAACACGCTAATTTGTCTTACTTAGGTACATTAGCTAATTATGTAAGAGAAAAAAAGAATAAAAATTTCGTTTTTTTTAATCGTAATTTTCATGTAGAGCCTACTAATATTTGTGTTTATACATGTTCCTTTTGTGCTTACTCTCGTTTAATTAAACAACGAGAAGAAGGTTGGGAATTATCTATCGAACAAATGATGGACTTAATAAAAAAATATGATGGCCAACATGTAACGGAGGTTCACATTACAGGTGGTGTTATTCCTAAGCAAGATTTAACGTTTTATACTTCTTTATTTAAAGCTATTAAAGCACACCGTCCGGATTTGCATGTAAAAGCATTAACTCCAGTAGAGTGCCATTACATATTTAAAAAAGCTAAAGTAACTTATGAAGAAGGAATGAAGTTGCTTAAGGAATCAGGCTTAGATTCGATGCCTGGTGGAGGCGCAGAAATTTTTGATAAAGGAATCAGAGATCAAATTGCTGGTGGTAAATGTAGTGCTGAAGAATGGTTAAGTATTCATGAAATTTGGCATG
>JBBIUW010000390.1:0-3227 GCA_037440045.1 Sphingobacteriaceae bacterium | reverse complement strand
ATAAACAAAAATCGTATTTATACTTTCTATGATAATGGAATGGTCAAGCCAGTTCCCTACACTTATTGATGTTTATGAGGATATAACTACAAAAAAATCTTAAAATTTAACAAAAAAAATCTTGTTTGATTTTTACTATATGATTTCTTTGATAATGGAATAATGTTTAAGCCTGTTACCTAGATTTAAGAACCTGTTTATTTTATTAGAAAACTATAAAGTTGTAAATTTTATACACCCAATAGATTTATTAATTCTATTAAAAATAGGATAATAAAAATATTTTAGCTACTAATTACGTAAATTAGATAAATAAAATCAGAATTAACATATATTTAATTTAAAATGTACGGAACAGGCTTGACTGTTCCAAAAATCTTAATCATAAGCCTATTTTTAATTGATTTAAAAATAATAAATTCTTTGAAATTATGAAAACTTTATTAACCTAGAAGTTTTATCATTTTTTTAATGGTAAAATCATTCTCCATACAACATTTCCAAGTTTATCTACTTCTAATAACTCACTATTACCACCATGAACTATATAAGTATTTCCATTTTGTAATCGTTCAACATAGTTAGGTGAAATAAGTTTTAACATTTCACTACCTTTATGACTCCAAACCATGTTTTCATTTGAGTTAATCTCTACAATTCTACTGTTTTTTGAGTCTGCAATAAGTGTATTACCATTTGCTAACCTACAAGCATATTCTGGAAAACATAAATGTTTATTATCACTTGAAGAGATTTTATTTTCTCCAAATTTCCAAACTATTTCATGATTATGATTAACTTCAACCACTATATGTGTAGAAGAATAAGTAATAAGCGTATTACCATTATCAAGTCGTGTGGCAAAAGAAGCTAAAGCATTATCAGAAATATGACTATGTTCCCAAATTATTTCTTCATTTTTGGTTATCTCTATAACTTTGAAGCTTTTTGAATCTGAGATTAAAGTATTTCCATTTTTTAACCTAACTGCACTTTCTGCATGGCAAGGATACACCCAAATCCTTTCACTTACATCAGAAACTAATTGCTCTTTTTTATTAAGATTAACATTATGCTCTGCCTTTTCATAATATCTTTTTAACTCTTTATGAAAAACCTCAATTAACCCTTTGCCATTAGTTATTAAAAGTGTTTTTTCTGGAGTTATATCTACCATTTTTACTCTAACTAATTTCTCGACTTTGTTATCACCGTATGACCAAAAAACGTTTCCTGTTCTATCAGATAGCATTACTTTATTATTTACTTTGTCTACTAATAAAATAGCTTTTGCTGAAATATTTTTATCATTATTAAGAAAAGAAATAGGTTTTTCACTATCTTCCCATCTTGGTGGAAGGATAATAGCTTCCATATATTTTTTAGCTACTAATTCTTCTAATTCTCTTGCTAATTCTGCTTGATTTTTCCACTGATATTTGGGCTTTCTTTCTTTTAGCTTTTCCAAAGATCCATATTTTACTTTAACTTTAGTATAATTTTCTTTACCTATGCTAAATTTTGTTCTTGAAAGTAGATCTTTTTCGCTTGAAGTCCATATTATTCGATTTTTTGCTGAAGGCATAAATTGAACATACTTAGCATCACCAACTACCAAAATATCTCGATTTTTTAAACGAGTAATTCTTAAGGGATATGAAATATTTGATTCAGCTTCACCTGTTTCAGTTTTATATTCCCAGTTGAGTTTTTTTTCTTGATTTACCTCTATAACTCTTTTATTTCCTGCATCAAGAATTAAGACATTTTGAGAAAGTTCTTTTATTGCCATAAGCGGGCTATTTAACTGATGAAAAAACGCATGATCTTTTTCTTCAATAATATTTAGTTTATTTCCAAATTCCCAAATTATTTTCATTTCATACTCACTAGTATTAGGATCAATATATCTAGTTAATTCTATTACCCTATCATTTCCTGAATCAGTTATTAAGTAGGTTCCATCATAGGTTTTTTGAATATAGGCAGGGTTATTAAGATAATTAGGTTTAATTCCAGTTATGCCAAATTTACCATACTCCCAAATAATATTTCCGTCTAAATCTGTTTCCATTACTCTGTGATTACCTGTATCAGCAATCAGTAAGTGGTTATAATTAACTAGGGTAAAAAAAGCTGGTTTTTTAAGATTAAGTTTATTTTGACTTAGATCTAGTTTTCTTGTAATTTTTCCTTTTGGGGTTACTTCAATTATTTCTCCTGCTTCTCCATCCAGAATCATAGTATTCATATTTTCTAATCTAATCACTGAAGTTATGCTTTTTAAACCTAATTCGGTTCAGCATATTCACCCAACCAATAGTTATGCTACTCCAACTCCTTGTATTGAAGATGGATATGTTTATGTTCATTTTGGAACTTACGGAACAGCCTGTGTTGGTACGCGAAATTTTAACATTGTTTGGACACGCACCGACCTGAATTGCGAACACATGCAAGGCGCTGCTTCGTCACCATTCATTTATAAAAACCTGTTGATCCTGCATATCGAAGGAACCGATGTTCAATACCTGGTTGCTTTAGACAAACATACTGGTAAAACAGTCTGGAAAACAGAACGTCCGCAGGAATATTATAAAAATATTGAACCTGTTTCACGGAAAGCATACTGCACACCGATTGTAGTGAATGTGAAGGGTAAAGATCAGTTGATCAGCAACGGGTCGCAACTTGCCATTGCTTATGAACCAGAAACCGGAAAACAAATCTGGCAGGTTTTTTATGGCGACGATTCGACTGTTAGTATGCCATTGAGTTATAATGGCTTGGTCTATGTCAACTCGGGCTGGATGCTTCCAAAAGATGGCAGTCCGTTTTATGCCCGTTTGCTGGCCGTTGACCCAACCGGAACCGGCGATGTAACTAAAACCCGCGTTCCGTGGGAAGTTAATGTGGATGTTCCCCAAATTACCACACCCGTGATTGTCGATAGCCTGATTTACATGGTACACGAGCGCGGAATGTTGACTTGCCTCAGCGCGAAAACCGGAAAGGTGATTTGGAAAGAAAAGCTCAACGATCTCTTCAATGCTTCTGTTTTATTTGCCTCCGGAAATATCTATTTATTTGGTGTAAAAGGTAAAACCTATGTGATAAAACCCGGACTAACTTATCAATTGGTGGCCGAAAATCAATTGGCAGGAATGGTCAAGGCAACGCCGGCAATTGTTCGCGATAACATTATTTTCAGGACTGATAAGTTTCTG
>JBBIUW010000389.1:0-3227 GCA_037440045.1 Sphingobacteriaceae bacterium | reverse complement strand
AGCTGTACAAATGTATTAACCGCAGGACAAACATATTATTTGGTAATTGATGCAAATCCGACACCAACTTGTCACCCAACTTATTCTTTAAATTTATCAATGAATAGTTGTTCGGGGATGCCAACTGCAGGTACTGCTGTTGCTTCACCATCAGCAAATTGTGGACCCTTTACAACAACATTATCATTAACAGGTACAACAAGCGGTTGTGGCATTACATATGAGTGGTTTTATTCAAATTTAGCAGCAGGTACGTATACATCTATAGCAGCATCAAGCAGTTCATCAACACAAACATTTGCAGTAACAGGTACAACCTACTTTAAAGCAGTAGTTACTTGTGGAGCCTCTTCTGCTACTACTGCAGTTATTACCGCATCTATCGACCCTAATTCGGTTGGTACAGGAGCAGTTAATGTTACCATGCCATATTCATCTGGGGCGCAAACAACCTGTGGTGCTGTAAATGATGTTACATCAACTAATGTGGCAAACGTATGTGGTAGTACTAATTACTATACTGGGGAGGATGTAGTATATATTTTTACACCAACAGTAACGGCAACGTTTAATGCAACGCTTACTTCGTCTGGATCTTATACAGGTTTGATGTTATATAATGGTTGTCCTACAGGAACTGGTTCGTGTGTAGTTAACAATCAAAGTTCAACAGGTACCAAAACTTTGGTGGCAGCAACGGCGTCTTGTACAACTGGTGCCACTGTTACTGCTGGTAATACATATTATTTAGTGCTTGATTCTTATGCATCTCCATCGTGTAATGCATATAGTATAGTGATGGATGCAACCCCTATAGTAACATCAACAGTAGTGCCTTGTAATTTAAATTACACAGCGGCTTCAACTACCTTTAGTTTTGAAACGTTTACAGGAACAGCTCTTCCAACGACGGATGACGTTTTATTTAATACTTATATTTCTTTAGGTTTTCCATTTTGTTTTGATGGTCAGTCATATTCCGGTGGGTATGTCGCCTCAAACTCAGCGTTTGTGTTTGATGCAGTTCCTTGTAATCCAAATATCTCTACAGCCACTTATGCAGCAGGAGGGGTTTCTACAGGCTATTCAATTACTGGAGCAGCTCCAATTAATGGCACGTCTGTTCCTAGAAATGCTGTATTAGCTCCATGGCATGATATTAATCCTGCATCTACTGCTACTGTTGCAGCTTCAAAAATACAATATCAGGTAACAGGTGTTTCTCCTAATAGAAAAGCGGTAATTAGTTGGGAAGAAATCCCAATGTATTCTTCAGCGTGTCAAACAGTAGCTGCATCCAGAGCCTCTAGTCAAATAAAAATATTTGAAATAGATGGTTCAATTGAAATTCATGTAAAAAACAAGCAAGTTTGTTCTACATGGAATGGAGGTTATGCAATATTAGGGATACAAAACTATAATGGAACTATCTATACTCCTCCAGTTAATGCTACTGCGCATAATTTTCCTACGCAATGGTCTATGACTAACACGGCCTACAAATATACATCTCCATGCAGTTCTACAGGAGCTTGTTTAACAGTATTGCCAATTAATTTTAAGGAGTTTCATGGCGATAATATTGATGGCATAAATACAGTTTGGTGGAGTACAGCCTTAGAAGAAAATGTGATGTATTTTGTGGTTGAACGTTCACAAGATGGTATTAACTTTACGGATATAGGAACTGTAACTGCAGATAATAGAGCTTCTAGTTATACGTTTAAAGATTACGGTGCACCTAAAGGAATAATTAATTATTATAGAGTTAGATCTGTAGAAACTAATGGTAAAACAATTTCAACAAATATCGTTTCTATTAATGGTTCTTCTGATGACTTATTGATGACTTGGCCAATTTACCCAAATCCTGCTAAAACGGAATTTAATGTTAGGTTGAGTTCTAAAAAACAAGGCAATGCTACAATCATAGTAAGTAATATTTATGGAAGCAAAGTAATTGAACAACAAGAGAAATTAAGCGTGGGAGTTGAGGTTTTTTCAGTCAATACCGAGAAACTTTCTCGAGGTGTTTATTTCATCGAGATTCAAAATGATTTAAATGAACCTATTACAAAACAAAAATTAGTGATAGAGTAATCACGTTATTAATTATGTTTTAATAGTTCAATAATACTCAAATAAAAAACCTTATCCTGTAATTTGGATAAGGTTTTTTTATTTGAAGTAATATGTAAAATAATTAAGCTCTTAACTTAGCTCTCATAGTTACAGCTGTTATCACTGATGTAATTACTCCTAAAAACATGTTTTTAAAAACAATACTCGTACATTCTCTAAATAATGTTACTTGTTCGATTTCTTGTTTTATTAAATTAGGAATTTCGGCCTCTGTTATTTTTAAGTTACCGCCTTTTATTTGAGCTTTTGCTAATTCAACACCATAAGTTTCAATAAAATTTACCTTATAAGCTTTAAAATCTAATTCAAAAAAAATGGTTTGAAATACAATCAAAATAAGACTACTGAAAACAATAAATTTTAATCCTTCTTTTACAGCATCTTTACCGCCAATTATATTTTGATAAATATTTTTTTTAGCATAAATCATTGATGCTACACAAAAAGGAATAATCAACAACCATCCAATAATGGTTACTTTATTAATATGATTGATGTAGCCTCCGTAAAAGGTAATACAAGTAGCTGCAATAACTAATGAACTATAAATAGCAGGAAATATAAATGATTTAGCGTTCATAATTATCTATTCATTCCAATTAAAAATTCTTCGTTTGATTGCGTTTTACTCATTTGATTTTGTAAAAACTCCATAGCTTCAACAGGATTCATATCTGCTAAATGCTTTCTTAATACCCAAATACGAGATAGTGTTTCTTTACTTAATAATAAATCATCACGACGTGTAGAAGATGCAGTTAAGTCTACTGCAGGGAAAATACGACGGTTAGCAATTTTTCTGTCTAATTGCAACTCCATGTTACCAGTTCCCTTAAACTCCTCAAAAATCACCTCGTCCATTTTTGATCCTGTTTCTGTTAAGGCAGTAGCAATAATAGTTAAGGAACCTCCGTTTTCAATTTTACGAGCGGCTCCAAAAAAACGTTTTGGTTTTTGTAATGCATTAGCTTCAACACCACCAGATAAAACTTTACCACTTGATGGAGCTACGGTATTATAAGCACGAGCCATACGTGTGATACTATCTAATAAAATCACTACATCATGACCGCACTCAACCATAC
>JBBIUW010000388.1:0-3227 GCA_037440045.1 Sphingobacteriaceae bacterium | reverse complement strand
TGGAGTTCCAATAAAATATCTCCAGGTACAGTTATCTTTTTTTCGTTTACAATCTCGTTTAATAAAGTATTACCTACAATACTCATAAAAGCCCCTGGTACTCCATGACCTGTACAATCAACAGCAGCAATAAAACGAGTATTCCCATTTTTGGCAAACCAGTAAAAATCGCCACTCACAATGTCTTTTGGCATATAAAGCACAAAACTATGCTGAAATAAATTACCTATTTCGTTTAAACTAGGTAATAGAGCTTCTTGAATGTTTTTTGCATATTTAATACTGTCGGTAATTTCAATATTTTTATGTTCAATGATAGACTTTTGTTGAATAACTTCTTTATTAATGCTTTCTACTTTTTCTTTTTCTTCTCTTAATTCGTGTGTTCTTTCATCTACTGTTCGTTCTAATTTTTGCTTATCTGCTATTAATTTTTTAGTATGCATGAAATTATATAACCATGTACCACTAACTAATAAAATAACACAAATAGTATAGAACCACCAAGTGTTGTACCAAGGCGGAGAAATAGAAAACTCATAGCTAATAGGTTCTGTATTCCATAACCCATCGTTATTCATTGCTTTTACTAAGAATTTGTATTTTCCTGGGGGGAGTGATGAGTAGGTCGCTTCCGTTTTTGATGTTGCCGGTGTCCAGTCGTCATCTAATCCTTCTAGTTTATATTGATACATTACTTTTTCTGGAGAAGTTAAACTAACTCCAATAAACTGAAAAGTAATGTGATTTTTATTAAATGGTAATTGTAAATTTTTTGGCAGCAATGTAATGGAGTCTAATCCATGCGCATATTTTAAAATATCTTCTTGCCCAAAAAATAAGTTTATAGTTTCGATTGTAGTAATGGCTTCTATGGTATTTTTTTTATCATATTTTGGATTGTAAATTTCTAAACCAGCTATAGTCCCTATTAATAGTCTTCCTGAATTATCTTTAAACATGGCATTAAAATTAGATTCAAGATCTAATAGTCCGTCATCCTTACTAAAGTGTTTGGTAGTGATTTTATGATTATAGTAATCATTAATGTCTAAAACATCAATTCCTGAATTCAAACCAATAACTAAATGGTTAGTATTATCTATTTTCATAGACAATATATTATTAGAAGATAGACCATTTTTTTGAGAAATTTTGGTAAAAGAATTGTAATCAAAGTGAAACAACCCTTCTCCAGAGCCAATCCATAAATTATTTTTTGAATCTAACTCAATAGCTTTTATTCTGCTTGAAATAAACGTATTTTTTTTATCATAAACTGTAACTTTTCCATCTATATATTTAATTAAGCCGTTTTCAGTTCCAATCCAAATAGCTCCGTTTTTATCCTGGTTAATACATAAAATCAAAAATTGTAAACCATCTCTCTTAAATTTATTAATTACATTTATAGGTGTTATAATCGAGTTTTTATAAGTATATATACCTTCCGTTGTACCAATCCAAATTGTTTTTTGTTTATCTTGAAATAAAGATAGTATGTATTGTGATTTAAAGTCAGCACTTTTTACAATATTAAATGTTCCGTTTTCGAAACAAGAAAGTCCTTCTTTAGTTCCAAAAAATATTCGACCATCATCAAGCGGTAAAATTGTATTAATGTCGTTGTCAGGAATACTATTCTTTGTATTTGGAGTAAATTTGTAAGAGGCAATTTCTTTAGGATTTATTTTTAAAAGTCCATTATTTTTTAGAGCTAACCATAAATTTCCATAATAATCTGTAGCAACAGTATTTATATAATTTTCGGACAATCCATTTGCTTTAGTATAGTAGATGAATTTATCGTTAGAATATTTATATACACCAGAACCATCAGTTCCTATCCACAAATTACCTTCTCTATCTTTAAATAGGCATTGTATTGGGTTATTTGTTAATCCATTTAATAAATTAAATTTTGCAGTTTGTGTATTTGTAATAAAATTAAATTTATTTACACCTTCGCTATGAGACCCAAAATAAAACTCGCTATCAGAATCCTGAATTAACGAACTAAAAGCAATATTTGTATTGTATTCTATCGAATCTAATGGTTTAACATTAAACTGTTTATCAATTGTATTTAATCCTTTTTGTGTGCCAATTAATACATCACCTTTTGATGTTTGTGAAATTGAGAAAATAAAATCACTCATTAATCCAGAGGAATTGTTGAAGTGTTTAAATTGATGTGTTTTTTTATTATAAAAAATTGCTCCATTTTGTAAAGTTGCAAACCAAATATTTTTCTCATCATCAATAAAAATATTGTAAATGGAACTGTTATTTAATATCGAATCTTTATCAAATTGAGTAATTAAATTGTTTTCGAACAGAAAAACACCTTCTGCAGTTCCTATCCAAACAGTATTATCATCTTTAAGTAATTTAAAAATGTAACTGTTTTTTAATCCATTTTTTTGATTATAGGTAGTAAAGATTAAGCCATTGTAAATACTTAATCCTTTAGAAGTTCCAAAAAGCATTTCATGTTTGTTATTTTCGATAACCGAAAAAACAACATTATTTGTTAAACCGTCATTATCTGAAAATGTAGTGAATTTATTCCCATCATACCTTCCAACTCCGCCTCCATTAGTTCCAAACCACATAAAACCGCTGTGATCTTGGAAAATTGATAGTACTTGAGATTGAGGTAAGCCTTGTGTTGTATTATAATTTTTAAAATTATAAGTTTGGGCAAAATAGGATAAACCTATAAAAAGCAATAATATAGTTAGAACTAAATTGTATGTTTTTTTTAAAATCATATTTTGCTTTTCAAATATAACAAAAAAGCCAACTGTTAACTAACGGTTGGCTTTTTAAAAAAGATGTTTTTTTAGATTAGTTTGTAACAGATATTTTAACGGTAGACTCTATTCCGTTTATATTCATTTTTAAGAAATATAATCCAGCTCTCAGATCATCTAACGCCCAGGTAGTTTTATATTTATTAGCAATCTGTTTAGTTTCAGGCAACAGTTCCTTGACAGCTTTACCTAATATGTCATACAACTCTATTTTCACAGAAGAACTAGTCTGTAAATCGTATTGAACAGTTAAGAAATTTGTAGCTGGATTTGGATAAACTTTGATTTTGTTTTCTTCAAGTACAATCTCATGAACACCAACGCTTGTCGCATAAATAGGATTAATTTGAATTGAATCAACCGTGAAGTCTAAGTTTTTAAATACCGTATCTGCCGCTGTAATTTTAACAT
>JBBIUW010000387.1:0-3235 GCA_037440045.1 Sphingobacteriaceae bacterium | reverse complement strand
ACACCCATCTGAGTTCTGCAAAGTTGGTGATAAATTAGATGTTGTTGTATTAGAAATCGATGGCGAAAATCGTCGTTTATCTTTAGGACACAAACAATTAGAAGAAAATCCATGGGATGTATTCGAAACTATCTTTACAGTTGATTCAGTTCACCAAGGAACTGTAATGAATGTAAACGATAAAGGTGCAACTATTGGTTTAACTTACGGTGTTGAAGGTTTCTGCCCATCTCGTCACTTAAACAAAGTTGATGGTACATCTTTAAAAGCTGAAGAAGTAGCTGATTTCAAAGTAATCGAATTCAGTAAAGAAGCTAAGCGTATTGTTGTTTCTCACGCTCGTTTACACGAAGAAGTGAAAGATGAAGTTCGTAAAGCTGACAAAGCTACTAAAGCAGCAGAAGCTGATGAAGCTAAAAAAGCAGTTAAAAAAGTGAAAGATAATCAAGAGAAAACTACTTTAGGTGATATCTCTGCATTATCTGATCTTAAAAATAAAATGGAAGGTAAATAATAATTACCTCCATTAAACATAATCATCTGGTACGCGTTACCTAATGAGAATAACTAAAAACACGCCATGGTTTTTAGTTTTTGAGAGCCAAAAAGCCCTGAGAGAAATCTCGGGGCTTTTGGTTTATATGATAAATAACATGCTTGACAACTTGTGAGTCGTATATTTATTAGAGAGTTTTTTTTCTAAGAATATCAATAGATTTAATAAAGTTACCTTTTGCTTCTGCATAGTCATTGCCTGAATTCCATTGCCGTTTAGCAAGGTTTACTTTTAATTTTTCATATTCTTCTCGAATTAAAGTATTACTGCGTAATTGATTTCTAAAGAATAGATGTTTATCCCAAAAGTCGGAGTTAAATGATACCATGTGAATATGATGAGTACGTTTGCCATTTATATTTTTTTGAAAAAAACGTCTTTCTGGTATTGTAAAATTATATTCAGATATATATTCATACCCTAATGTTTCTAAAAATGTAACAATGGATGAAATATCAGATGGTAATTCAACCATCCCAATCATAATGTCTACAATAGGTTTGGCTTTTAGGTTAGGGACAGAAGTACTACCAATATGTTCGATTAAATTTTCTTTTATTGGAAAATCTGTAGAGATTATATTTCTTTCTTTGTTAAATATGTTTATCCACTCAATATTATATTCTGAAAGTTCAATTGTCATTATTTGAAGGGAAACTAGTTTGTATATTTAGTTTTATAAATCAATACCTAATATAACTACAAAAACACAATCATAGCAATAATAATCAATAGCACTACCAAAAAGTAGGTGAGTAGATGATAGGTAATTTTGCCATTTGTTTTTTTAACGATAATATCAAACAGTTTAATCATTATAGTAAAATTATAAATAACAAATTATATTTTATGAACCAAGCCCTTGTTTTCGTAAACTACGATAAGTAGGAGAGAAAATAATGAGACCAGTTTCGAAACGTCTTTTTAAATTCCATGAAACTTTATGACGTTTAGTATAATCAATAATTATAGAATCGTTAATTTGACCACAATAATTACCATCAACCATTTTAGCAGAATCACCATAAATCACTAAATAATAATCTTCATTGTATTCACGTAAATCGTGCTTGTCATTATTGCTTTCAGTAACTTTAAGAGTATATGTACAATAGCGACCATCAATATTAATTTTATTTACAATAACTCCTTTAAGTTTTATATTATATTTTGAGTAGTAAACATTTGCTTCTTTATCTTGATTTTCTCTTTCCTCATAATTAGCTTTCCATCCTTTAAATAAAAAAAAGATAACAATTAAGGCAAAAAACAAAATGATAATTGTTGTTATAAAAACATCTCGTAACTTCATACTTACTAGAATAACCTTATTAAATATTTTTTTTACAATGGTTATAGATTCGAGTAACCCCTTATCAAGGTCTAATTGATTCCTCTTTGCTTTTTAATATTTTCGTAAGCTTCTTGTATTTTCTGGAATTTTTCTTGAGCACCTTTTTGGTATTCTTCGCCCATAGACGCTACTTTATCTGGATGATAACGAACTGCCATTTGACGATAAGCTTTTTTAATTTCTTCTTCGGTAGCAGAGCTTTCAATACCTAATACTTTGTAATCAGAATTAGTATCTCTGTAAAACATATTTTTTAAACTCTCAAAATCGCTTTGAGGCACACCCATTAATTGTGCAATGCGTTGTATAATTTGAATTTCTACTTCAGAAACGTGTCCATCAGCTTTAGCAATACCAAATAAATAATGTAGTAACTGAATACGAACTTCTACCTGAGTACGCAATTTAATATCATTGCAAATTTGTTCTAAAGGAATTTCACCACCATTTACATAATGCTTTAGTGTTTGTAAATGAGCAACCGAAAAATTGGGACCAAATTGTTGTGAGAAAAAAGATTTTACAAAATCTAATTCAGCTTTTATCACTTTACCATCGGCGCGCATAACTGCCGCAGATAAAGCAATGAGCATATTGGCAAAATCGCCACTACCAGCACGGGCGTGTTGTTTGTAATAATTAAATACATCTTCAGCATTACCATTTTTCACAACTTTTGCTGATACGGCAAAATTGTCGATAAACGATCCCACTAAGAAACCAAGAAATGCTGCTAAAAAATTCCTACCTAATAGAAAGAATCCAACAACTGCGCCTATGAACTTAAACAATGTGTGTTATTTTAAAAGTGAATAAGGGTGCAAATATACAATTTTAGAAGATTTTTAAAGTGATAAAGCTTCTTTCATTTGTAAAAACATTTCATTAAAACGTAAACGAACTTTTTCAATAAATTCATCGTTAACGATTTTTTTTAATCCATCTAATGATTCTACTTGTTCAGTATGAAATTTAAATGCTTGTTCCATTGGACCAGCTTCAAATTTTACAATAAACTTATCGTTCATTTGAAATATAGAAATACTCATTGATGAATGAGGAATAGAGTCGATAATGCGCATAAAATTATTTTTGAAAAGCTTTTTTAAAATCTAACATGTTTTTAATTACTCCAGCAGGAGAAGTATTCCTATCACCATCTTCGTGTATACGACCCAATATAGCATGAGCAAGGGCTACAAAATGATGTTTGCCTGCTCTTTTCAATGCTTCTTCGGCTTTATCATCTCCATTAATAAAATTGGCACAAGCAGCCCAATCAAAAGCTTTTTGGTCAATTAAAAAACGAAAGGCTTTACTGTCGT
>JBBIUW010000386.1:0-3241 GCA_037440045.1 Sphingobacteriaceae bacterium | reverse complement strand
AAATGCAAATAAATACTTATCAAGATTTGCAGGTTTGATGCGGGATACATTGGAAAATAGTAATCAAGAATTTAATAATCTATCTGCAGAAATTAAATCGCTTGAAAATTACTTGCAGTTGGAACAACTTAGGTTCGCTTTTCATTTTGATGTCGAAGTAGATAAAACCATTAATATTTCTGAAACAGAGATTCCTACTTTTCTATTACAACCTATTGTTGAAAATGCTGTTAAACATGGTGTGTCTTCTCTGCAGGAAAATGGGAAAATTGAAATAAGGTTTACACAAAAAGGAAAGGATTTGGTAGTAACAGTATCGGATAATGGAACTGGATTTAATGTAAATAATGCAAATGGCTACGGTTTAAAACTTACAAATGACAGGATTGAACTGTTGAATACAATGATAAAGGATCAATCAATTAGCATGACTATTAATACAAGTAATAACACTGTTGTACATTTAACCTTTAAAAATTGGTTATAGGCTTATGTTGAAAGCTGTTATCATTGATGATGAGCAAAACAATATTGATAATTTATCAATACTGTTGGCACAATATTGCCCGGAAGTTAAGGTTTTGGCAACAGCTTTGGATGCAAATAGTGGAAGGAAAATTATTTTAGAACAACAGCCTGATATTGTTTTTCTCGATATTCAAATGCCTGAAGAAACTGGGTTTGATCTCTTAAAATCATTGACTGATCATTTTTTTGAAATTATCTTTATCACGGCCTTTGATAAATATGGGATTCAAGCTGTTAAATTTGCAGCTATTGATTATTTACTTAAGCCCATTGATATAGATGAACTTAAAGAAGCTGTTCAAAAGGTTCTTTTAAAAAGAGATAGTCAAAAACAAAATCTACAATTAGACAATTTCTTGCAATTATTAAAGCAGCAGCAACAAAAAGAAACACATCGGATTGCATTACCGACAAGTAAGGAAATTAGATTTGTAAAAACACAAGATATTTGCCGTTGTGAATCATCAAATAATTATACTAACTTCTTTATAGTTACTGGGGAAAAACTGCTTGTGTCAAAACCAATCTATTTATTTGAGGAATTATTAAAAGACTACGGTTTTATCCGTTGCCATCAATCACATCTTGTTAATAAGCTGTATATTAAAAGTTGGGTAAAAGAAGATGGTGGATACCTATTGTTAGAAGGTCAATATAAAATACCTGTATCCAAACAAAAAAGGGATCTTTTAAAACAACTACTTTAAAAAAGATGGCTATTTCAAGTGTAACTATTTTGTGGACATAAAATTTTTAGTGATACTCAATGATACAGATAATTGGGGGGTAGTAACGGAGATGGAAAATGAACTGTTATTTAAGAATTGCAGCAAAAATTTAAATAACTACATAACATATTAAAAAATACAGTAAAATCTTTAGTAATCAGCTATAGCGCGAAACGCCGATTTAGATAAAATAAGGATAAAATAAAGATATTTCAATAAAATTATTAATTTTATGGATAAAATAAAGGTAAAATAAGGATACATGCTTAATTCAAAACTTGCTTTCGATGTAGTAACCATGCAAAAGGTAATCCAGTTTATTGGTAAGATTGATGCATTTAAAGGTAAGTGGAGCAGCATTAAAAATAAAAGCGATCGTTATTTACGGGAACTAAGAAAGATTGCCACAATTGAAAGTATCGGTTCCTCAACAAGAATAGAAGGGGCTGTCTTAAATGATGATGAAGTACAGCAGTTAATAAACAATATCAAGGTCACTGAATTCAAAAGTAGGGATGAAGAAGAAGTATTCGGTTATTATGAAGCTTTGGATACTATTTTAGATAATGCTTCAAGTATACAATTATCAGAATCATACATTCTACAACTGCATACTATTTTATTAAAGTATAGCAGTAAGGATCAGAGACATAAGGGCGCCTATAAAAATTTACCTAATTCAGTTGTTGCAAATTATCCTGATGGAAATCAGCGAACAATATTCAATACAACAGCACCGCATCTCACACAAAAAGAAATGCTAGAAATGATTGACTGGGTAAATCAATCACTAAAAGAGTCAACTGTTCATCCATTATTGGTGATAGGATTAGGTGTGTATGAATTTTTGTCTATACACCCTTTTCAAGACGGTAACGGAAGACTGTCAAGATTGCTTACAACGCTGTTATTACTAAAGAATGGATATGAATTTGCTCAATACATTTCATTTGAACACATTATTGAAGAGAGAAAAAAAGAGTACTATCAAACATTGATGCATGATCAAAGTAACAGAGGAACAGATAAAGAAATCATCAGTGAATGGATCTTATTTTTTCTAAGCAGCCTTGAAATATTAATTGAAAAGTTAGAGGTCAAATATTCTTCTTATAAAGAAAGAGGCAATTACATTAATGAAAGACAGCAACAAGTACAGCAATACATTGAAACAAATCAACCCGTTAAATTAGGTGATATTGCAAAAGCGCATCCTAATATTTCAATTAATACACTAAAGAAAGATTTGCAATTACTAGTGCAGCAACAAATAATCAGCAAAGCTGGAGAGCGAAAGGGAACAGTTTATGTGAAACTGGTCAATGACTGATGCATTTGAAATTCCCCTATAATTAATTATACATCTTATCCTTACTGAATGTCGGACTATCCGGTCACAATCTGTTACTGCAACTCTTAAAAGATGGATAGCTGCATAGTACAAATAGTTAGGGAGCACCTTCGATGCCCCCAACTATTTTGGATTAATTATTAAGAAGCAAAAAATCAGACAATTATTTATCTTTTTTCAGATAGGTTTTATTTCCGTTCTTATTGATATAATACTTTCCTCCACGTGGGCCCTCATAAATGGATCTGCCTTTTTCATCTACATATATTACTTTGTCGCCAGTACCAGCGTGAGCTACAGGTTGTGCAACAGGCGGCGCAACAACCGATTTTTTGACCGCAGGTGCAGGAGCTGGAGCGACGGGAGTTGTTGCAGTAGCAGATTGTTTTACTGCCGGAGGAGGTGTTACTGCAGCCGGCTTTGCGGGAACGGGAACATCGGGTTTGGTTTTGTAACGCTTATCCGGAGTTCCATCTTTTTTCAATTTTACATCAGATGCCGGGGCAGGAGCAGGTAACTGTTTGGCTACCGTTTTTTCTTTTTTGCCTTTTTCTTTTGATTTAGTTTCTCCGGCTTGCTGCGCAGAAATGTTGGTAACATTGAATAGCAAGACAAAGAGAAGAATCAGGTTGGA
>JBBIUW010000385.1:0-3246 GCA_037440045.1 Sphingobacteriaceae bacterium | reverse complement strand
TAAAATGGTCTCGTTGAGTTTTATATCCAATAAAATATCGGGGCTTATTTCCAACACATAGCAAAGTTTTAAAAACGTGAGCATAGTGCAGTTTACCTCCCCGCTTTCAATTCTTCTTATTTGTTTTTCATCTGTATTTAAATGAATGGCAACTTGTGTGCGCGACAATTTTTTAAATTGACGTTGCTTATATATGATAAGCCCAAGTTTTTTAAGTATTAAATCTTGTTTTTTGTTACGCACATGTTAAATGTGCGCTTATATGCAAAATATTATTCGGTCATTTAGGACCGAATATGTATATTAGCTATACAATACAAAAAACTATGACAATACTCTGAAATTTTGAAATCAAGGTTTTTCCTGCTAACTTTCCTTAGTCAAAACAAAGCAGAGTATTTTGTCAGTTCGAGCGAAGTCGAGAACTAATATTAAACAACAACTTATTAATTGAAAAAAAGCCTTTTAAATATCTGTTTCTGTTTGTTTTGTTGGTGCATGTCGGCACAACAAAACTTGATACCTAATGGTAGTTTTGAGGGCTACAAAAATTGTTCATTCGTTGCTTTAGGTAACCTATATCAAGCGGCAATATTTGATAGTTTATATAATTGGTATATTCCAGTTGGCGGAGGCTCAACAGATTATTTTAACACTTGTAGTCCTTCTAATTGGTCTTTTGCAGTCCCTTCATCTGTTCAAGGTTTTCAATATCCTAAAACCGGTAATGGCTTTATCGGCTTTGTTCCTTATGCTAACGATGCTTTTAATAATACATTAGCTTATGCCAAAGAATATGCTAGGGTAAAATTGAATAGTAGGTTAAAGGCTAATACAAAATATTGTTTGCGTTTTTACGCATCATTAAGTGATAGTAGTAACTATAAAACAAATATCATTCAAGGTTTATTTACCCTAGCCGATACCTCTATTTATAGCGAAAATACTGCCAGTGCTTTAGCACAAATTACTATTAAAAAACTGTATAGCGATATTCAAATTGGGCAATGGCAGTTATGGGAAGGTGATTTTATAGCTAATGGCAATGAAGAGTATTTAACCCTAGGTGATTTTAGAAACGATAGTATTATTGATACTGTTTTTATTGCCAACAATCATTACCCAAATTATTTTAATTATTTCTTTGTTGATGATGTTGAATTATACAAATGCATTGACTCTGAAATAAATATTCCTAATGTATTTACTCCTAATAAAGACGGAGTAAATGATGAATGGTTTGTTGAATATGATGAATTAATGGAGCTTTCTATTTATAATAGATGGGGTAATTTGCTTACTAAACAAAATGAATACAAAATAAGATGGAACGGTGATGATTATAGTAGCGGTGTTTATTATTACCTCATTAAAACGGAAACAAAGACATATAAAGGCTTTATTCAATTAATAAGATAAAATCTTATTAATTATGCATCATAAATTAAAATTTACAGTTATTATAAGTGCGTTTTTCTTTACAGCAAAGGCTCAAGCTCCTTATTGGAAATTAGGAGGAAATCCAACAGGAGGACCAGATTTTGTCAACACATCGAACAATTTCATCGGAACCGATGTAACCAATAACACTTGGCTAAAATTAGGAGTTCAAGGCAGTCAAGATATTTTTATAGATAACGATAATACAAAATTGTTGCCAGCCGATGCAAGCGGGCGTTTACATGGAGGGCATTGGATAGGAATGGGGCGTGTATTTACTCCAACTGCTGGTTCAGGTTCTGGAGTTTGGACGCCAAAAGCTCATTTACATATTGATGGCGGAAACAATTCAGGAACCTTTGGCAGTTTTGGTAATGGGTTAAGGCCTTGGATGAATACGGGTACATTATACACCGAAAACAGTGATGCTATGTATGTTGGGTTACGTCAAGTCAATAATTTTATTAGCTATGCTGTTATTAACTGGAGTGATGATGCTGGTGGTAATGGGGGGAGTGATTATTTAAGTTTTAATTTCACAGGTAACTCTGGTGGATTATTAGGGCCAACAAATACTGGTATGGAACTAGGTCGCTTTAATCCTACAACGGGTCGCGGTACTTTAGGTGTTGGTAATTTTCAATTTATAGGTGCTGCGGCTGAACCCGTACGTAGATTAGAAATTTTAGATGCCGAGCCAAGCTCTGGGTTAAACACTAATGCCCCTCAGCTACGAACCACCTATACCTATAATGCAACACCTACTGGTGGAGTATTTACAGAGTTTCAAACTACTAGCGTAGGTGATATGTATTTAAATACAAGAGCTAATGGCAATGCTAGAAATTTTGGTTTCCATAAAATCAATCCTCTTAATTGCGTTGAAATTAATTCACACACAGGCAATACAGGTTTTGGAACTGCAAATGGTAGTAGTGGTTTACGTTTCACTAACATGACTTCTGCAAACACACCACAAGTAAATCCTGGAGCTGGTGTTTTATCTGTTGACGCAAATGGTGATGTGATTTATGTACCGGGCGGTGGAGCAGGTATTGCTAATAATGGGGTTTCAGTAAATGCCGGAGTGACACAATTGGGCGTACCTTGTACTTTACCCAGTGGTTTCCCAAATTTACCAGGTATGTTTGCTACTCAATTCACAACAGACAGAGTTGTATACAACAGTAATCAAAATTTTTGGTTTGCTTCACTTAATACAGAAACTGGAGGGGTTGGTGTTGGTGGGCATCCTACAGGTTTAGGCTTTTGTAATGTTGGAAATACATTTGAAGTTAGTGCTAATAATAAAAATCCACAGTACGGTAGCACAAATGCAAGCGGGATGAGGTTTACAAAATTAACTGCATCATCTCCTACTATACCAAATGGAACAAATGGAGTAAATAGTGCTAAAGTATTAACCGTTGATGGTGATGGAGATGTTGTATTAACAGATGCAAATGCAACACCAACAACAAACAATGGTATCTCAATAAATGCCGGTGTTGTACAATTAGGTGTAGATTGCGGCTCTCCAATTCCTGTTAAAATAGCTAACAGATTACTTACAGACCGTATGATACACCTAAATGGTAAAAACATGATTTTTGCTGATGGAGGAAGAGTTGGTATAGGTCAAGGCTTATTAAACTGTAATGTTGGTAATAAATTAGAAATTAATTCAGGACCAGGAATGCCATATTGGTCGGTTTTTGCAGTTAATGGTAGTAGCGGATTACGTCTAACTCATTTAACAAGCGCAAAAACTCCAATTGCAAACGGTGTAAATGGAGTTAATACATC
>JBBIUW010000384.1:0-3252 GCA_037440045.1 Sphingobacteriaceae bacterium | reverse complement strand
CATGGAATTGTTTGATTCTATTTTAAGAAACTCTAAAACAAAAGTTATTTTAGGAGGAAGTTTTGTAAGTAAATATCAAGAAGATCAAAACCCTAGCCTTGTGTTACCTCAAAACGTGGCTACTGGTGCAGGACGATTAACTGTGATTAGAGGCGGTTTTAATTTTAACGCAGAATATGCTTATAAAGCAAATGATCCTTCGTATCAAAACAAATATAGCTACAGAGAAGGCAAAGCAATTATTGCTTCTACATCTTACGGAACTGATGGTTTTTCAATGATGATATCAGGTAAAATGTTGGATAATATGAGTTTTAGAAGTGATAGAGATGCGCAAAACACCATTGATATGATCAACTATCAACCAGATTTTAGCAAGTTTCACACCTACTCTTTAATGGCTTATTACCCTTATGCAACACAAGCTAATGGCGAAGTTGGTGGTACTGCCGAAATTCAATACAAAGTAAAAAAAGGCACTTTGTTAGGTGGTAAATATGGTATGGATATTACACTTAATGGCTCCATGTATTATGCCCTTGATACTACTGGAATTCTACCAATAGATGACACCTTACATAATTATAAATATTACACCAATACTCCTAAAATTGGCGGTAAATGTGATAAATATTACCATGACTTCAATATTGAAATCACAAAAAAAATAAGCAAAAAATTAAAGTTTACAGTCATGTACGCTAATCAGTTCTTAAATCAATCTATTGTTCAATTTAATACACCTGATAAAGAAGAACATCCAGATATTACTTCTCATATTGGCGTGTTAGACGTGATTTATCGATATAAAACAGGCTCAGCCATTCGTATTGAAACTCAAGGATTTTTTGGGAAATACGATTACAAAGAACATGCGTTAGATGCAAATGGAAATAAAAACATCACTAATAACACAGGTTCTTGGATGTCTGGATTAATAGAATGGACACCAAGCACACATTGGAGTATTACTGTAGCCGATCAGTATAACTATAACAACCCTGTAGTAGCAAAAAGAGTACATTACTACTATGGTATGATTGGATATGTTAACGGGCCTACGCGAGTATCTGTAAGTTATGGTCGTCAACGTCAGGGTATTTTCTGTGCAGGCGGTGTGTGTCGTTTTGTTCCAGCATCAAGTGGTTTAACTATCGAGTTTTTAAAATGTATATCATGAAGAAATTATTTTATTCTATTATTGCTATAATTACACTTACAATAGTTGTAAGTAGCTGCGACAAAGTAACCAATGTTAAAGATCCTAATGCAGAAGTTGTTACAGGAAATCGAAAAGTATTAATTGAAGATTATACAGGTCATAAATGTGGTAACTGCCCTGCAGCAGCAGATGCTTTAACGGCTTTAGATACAAATGCTAGTTACAAAGGAAAAATTATTCCTTTAGCTATTCATGCAGGTTTTTTTGCTAATATCAACGCCTCATATCCTACTGATTTAAGAAATCCTGTAGGAAATGCATACGACACTCAATTTGGTATTTCGGCAGCTGGCAATCCAAATGGATTAATTAATCGTGGTGGCTACGGAACAGGTTCATTTATTAAAGCATACACAACGTGGGAATCAGAATTAGTTCAAATGTTAAGCAAACCAGCAAAATTTGAATTAAAAATCAGAAATACATTTAACTCGTCTAATAATAATTTAAACACGCAAGTTGTCGTTAAATCATTATCTAACAATAGTGGTAATTACAAACTAGTTGTGTTACTTACCGAAGACAGTATCATTGCTGAGCAATTAGATTACAGATTACCATCTGGCAGTCAGTTAATTCCTAACTACAAATTTAATCATGTGTTGCGCGACGCTATTAATAGTACTTGGGGTGATGTGGTATTTACTAGTGGGGCAATTACAAACGATTCTATTGTAAAAACATATTCAAATTACAACATTAACTCATCTTACAAACCTGCTAAATGCCATGTGGTAGCATACATATACGATGCTAATGCATCAAGTCCAACCTATTACGAGGTGCTACAAGTTGAAGAGGCGCACGTTAAATAAAACAACAACGCCATAAATTTTGAAGCCCTTGCTTATGAGCGGGGCTTTTTTTATGCGCTTTTTCTCTTTGCAAAGCTGTTTATAAATGTATACTTTTGCTTCTTTATCATAAACACATGAAACCATCTATTCCTAGAGGCACCAGAGATTTTGGACCTGCAGAAATGCAGAAACGTCAATATATTTTCAATATTTTAAAAACTAATTTTCAATTATTTGGATACTCTCCAATTGAAACTCCAACCATGGAAAACATTACCACTTTAACTGGTAAATATGGAGAAGAAGGCGATCAATTAATTTTTAAAGTTTTAAATTCTCGTATACACGAGAGCAAGGATGATAAAAAAGAATTATTAAAAAAAGAATTTAATACTTCATTAGAAAAGTCATACAATTCAGAAGCATTAACGGAAAAAGCATTACGTTATGATTTAACAGTGCCATTTGCACGTTATGTCGTAATGAATAACCACGCGCTTACTTATCCTTTTAAACGCTATCAAATACAACCCGTTTGGCGTGCCGATAAACCACAAAAAGGACGTTACCGTGAGTTTTATCAATGCGATGCCGATGTGATTGGTTCTAACTCTTTAATTAATGAATTAGAGTTAATTGCCATGATGGATAAGTCGTTTGGGGAATTAAAAATACCAGTTGTTCTAAAAATAAATAACCGTAAATTACTTTTGAGTTTAGCAATAACTTATAATATAGAAAATAAATTTAATGAAGTAGTAACTGCTATTGATAAACTTGACAAAATCGGGGACATTGCTGTTCATACTGATTTAGAGCTATCTGGTTTAACACCTGAACAAGCTGGAGCTGTTATTTCTTACATTGCTACTTTTTCAACCTCTACTAATGTCCGTTATTCAAATCAAGAAAAAATTCAACAAGCGAAATATTTAATTGGAAATAATGAAGTTGGGCAAACTGGATTTAAAGAATTAGAATACATTTTTAATTATTTTAGGGATAATCCTCTAAGAAATATCAAGTTGGATTTTGATGGAACTCTGGCCCGTGGTTTAAACTATTACACAGGAACTATTTTTGAAGCCAAGGCTAATGCTGGTACTTTTACACCAAGTATTTTAGGAGGAGGGCGCTATGATGATTTAACGGGGATTTTTGGTTTAAAAGGATTATCAGGTGTTGGTATTTCATTTGGAGTTGATAGAATTTATGACGTTGGCCAACGGCTGG
>JBBIUW010000383.1:0-3255 GCA_037440045.1 Sphingobacteriaceae bacterium | reverse complement strand
CTTCGGAAGAGAAATATAACGTAACTCCATCGGTAGATAAGTAAGGGAAATCTTCATTATACTCAGTATTAACTTCGGGACCCATTTTAAAAGGCTCACTCCAATTACCATTTGGTAATTTTCTGCATATGTAAATATCTGTTTGAGCATCTTTATCTTCACCTCTTACAAAAAACAGTGTATTTCCATCGGCGCTAATAGAGGCAGAATGTTCTAGTTTTTTATTAATATGTTCAGGAAAAGGCAAGTATTTAACCCAAGCCCCGTTTTTTTTCACTGATGAATAAATATCTCCGTATTTATCAATATGGTCAATATATACAAGCATTTCAGAGCCATCAGCTTTCACACCAACAACTTGTTCATCTAGCGGTGAGTTTATTTTAGGACCAGGATTTTCTGCTTTTATCCATTTACCACCTTCTACTTTTGAGGTATAAATATCAGAGGCGTAGTAGCCATCAACCTCAACATGTCCTGCTGTTTGGCCTTTTCTACGAGTAGTAAATGCTAAAAAACTTTCGTCTTGAGTTACCCATGGATAATAATCAGCAAATTCCGAATTAATTTCTTTTCCTAAATTGGTAAAAGACACATTCACAGGATTAAGCATTAAAGCTTTTGCATTTTGACAAATTTCTATTTGCCTTTCTGCTAATTTCTTTTTTTTAGGGTCAAGGGTTTTATACTTTTCAAATGCTTTTATCGCATCATCTATTTTATTTGATAAACGATAAGCTTCTCCTAATCTTAACCAAACAGATGGATTAGCTTTAGGATCTTTAACACAAACTTCGAGATACTTAATTGCTTCAGATTTGTTGATATTTGTGTTTAAATAGCACTCTGCTATTTTTAGGTGAATGTCTAAGTTGTTTTTATCTGTTTTTAAAAGTTCTTTATAAACAGGTAATGCCATTAAAAAATTGCGATGATTGTAATGTTCATCTGCATCAGCAATATCATATTTAGCTTTGCCAGGTTGGGCAATGGCAACAGAAAATGAAAAACAACTAATTACTACAAAATACTTAAGCATAATTGGTTACAATTTAGAAAATTTTTTCAATAATCGTACCTATTTTTTCTGAGAAAGTTTAAACAATAATTCTTTTTCAGATTTACTGAGACTATCATAACCATTTTTTGAGATTTTATCCAACAGAGCATCAATGGCTTTTTGGCTGTCAGTATTGGTTTCTATAGGTTTAGAATGTTTGTTGTTATGAACTACTTTTAGAGTTGGTTTTTTAGTTTTCTTCAAAAAAGACAACTCAGATATATCTTTACCATTCTTTAACATGTATCCAAAAAATAACCCAAAAAATGCTCCACCAAAATGAGAGATTTTTCCACCAGTGTTTATGTTGAAATCAATAATAGTAGAAACTGCAAAAATAAGTAAGGCATAATATTTATACTTCATTTCGATAATGCCAAACAAGCTAACTGGTAGGTTGGGAATATACATTGCTAAACTGGTTACTATTCCTATTACAGCTGCTGAAGCTCCAAACAAAATAGAGTAGGCAAATGCTTGCGGAAAAATAGCTGATAAAATTAGTAATGTAATACCACCAGTTAATCCGCTCATAATATATACATACAGCAATTTTTTTTCGGATAAAAAATTAAGAAATGTATGTGCCGAAAAATATAATAAGAGCATATTGTAAAATACATGTCCTAAATCTTTGTGTGAAAACATGTAGGTAAACAGTGTCCAAAACTTGTAAATGAACTCTTCTAAATTTAAAGGTAATGCCATGTTTAACGTAATAAAATCACTATTAAAAATGCCAGAGCTTATGTTTATGATAAAAAATATGCAAATATTAGTTACCAATAAAATGGTGAGTTTACTGTGTTTTTGTAATTCGTATTTTATGTTTTGAATAAAAGACATAACTTTTTTAGAAGAAGAAATTTTTGTTTCGTTTCCAGATTAACATCATGATAATTCCTACAGCTAAGCCTCCTAAGTGAGCAAAGTGAGCAACATTATCATGAGCATAAAACCCATTATACAATTCGTATAAAGCGTATCCAATCACTAAAAATTTTGCTTTTACTGGTATTAAAAAATATAGACGAAGCTCGGTATTTGGAAACATCATCGCAAAAGCAACTAGTAACCCAAATACAGAACCAGAGGCTCCAAGTAAAATGGTGTACTCGTTTTGAAATGAACTAATAGCAAGTTGCAAAGCAGCTGCTCCTAAACCGCACAGTAAATAAAAATTTAAAAAACGCTTTGGCCCCCATAAACTTTCGAGAATAGATCCAAACATATATACGGCTAACATGTTTAAAAATAGATGCGATGTATCAGCATGCATAAACATGTACGTAATAAACTGATGTGGCTTGAAATACTCTGTACCTATTGGAAATAAATCTAAATATCGATCTAAATTTAAGCCAGGAGGAATAATATGTATTTCCCAAAGCCTCTTTACAGCAAATAAGATAACATTGATGATTAAAATATTTTTAACCACCAGTGGTAATTGTTGAAATTGTCTTGGTTTAAATTCCTGATAACTCATTTACTATTTTTTGAAAAAAGCATCTAACTCCAATTTACTCATTTCCATCATTACAGGTTTCCCATTTGGGCTATACATTGGATTTTCGCACATAAATAAATGTTCTAACATTAATGCTATTTCCTGTTCTTCCAACGATTTCCCGTATTTAATACCTGCACTTTTAGCCATGCTTTTGCACATGTTTTCAAAAGGATCAATTTTCGTGTCAAAGGTATTTAATTTATAGGTTTCTAGGATACCTTCTACCATTTCCTGAGTGTTAAATTCTCCTAATTCGGCAGGTGTTCCTTGAACAACCACTGTGTTTTTTCCAAAAGGCTCAATATCAAATCCTAATAATTTAAAATGAGGCATTAAACTTTCTAGTAAAACATAATCATTGGTTGTTAATTCCATAGTAATAGGAAATAAAACACGCTGAGATGCAGAAGCTATATTTTTATCTTTAGTAGAAATGTAATGTTCGTATAAAATTCGCTCGTGGGCTCTTTGCTGGTCAATAATTAACAACACGTTTTCGTGAGCAGAAACAATATACTTATTATAAAGTTGAAATCCTTTAGTGGTAAAAATATCATGTTCAATTTGTGTTTGTTCGGCCTGTTTTTCAAGTTTTAAATTTTCATTTTCACTTTTGTAATCCGCATTCGCATAATTTTGATACAAGCTTTCCCAATCCCGATAGCTATCGGGATGTTTATTA
>JBBIUW010000382.1:0-3284 GCA_037440045.1 Sphingobacteriaceae bacterium | reverse complement strand
AGTATAAGTTTTTTCCTCTCCTTTTAATACTGATTTCCTGCGAGCATCAATAATTTTTAAATCTTCTTCGCTTAATTCATAATCATTGTTGGTAACTTGCCCATTTAATAATGTGTAAACCGCTTCTAATATTTTTTCATCATCAATATGCTCTACACAGTCAACAATTTTCTTTTTTAATTTTGTCTTTGACATTTTTGATTTGTTATTAAAGTGAATAATCAAATTTACTGATTTTAATTTTGAGTTTATACAGTCGGATAAAATTTCTCCATAACTTCCTTTAATTTAATGCATGTTTTAGATTGTTCAACTTCAATATTTCTCAAATGTAGTATAGAACAAATATTACATTATATATGGATATTGCTTGTAAATGCTTAAACACCTACCCCTTAATTACTCTATCTTTAATTTTTACAGCAGGGTTACCTTGGTACACGCCCCAAGGTTCTAAACGCGTGGTTGCAACACTGTTAACCGTTAATACGGCATGGCTTCCTATTTTAACTCCTGGGCACACAATAGCAAAAGCTCCTACCCATGAGCCTTCTTCTAAGGTGATGTTTCCTACGATTAAATCAAAGGCTACTTTTTTGTAATGATGATTACCACATAACAACATGGCTCCTTGCGATATACAAGTGTTATCATGCATCACCACTAATCCTAAATTATCAATCCAAACTCGCTCCCCTATCCAAACATGATTACCAATACTTAAACGCCATGGATATTTAATATTTACATAAGGTTTTATAACTACTCCCTTTCCCACCTTAGCTCCAAAAAAACGCAATAAAAAACGTTTAATAGACATAAACGGAAAAGCAGAGTTAAAAAATGCAGCATTAATCATATACCAAATAATTCTTTTTACAGGATTACCTGGTTTATACCAATCATTATTAAACTTTGATAAATCTGTTTTTAATTGGTTCTCCATTACTTTAATGTATCGCAATTACAGGTTGTTGCATTATCCAAAAGTTTAATATCATTCACAAATGATACTGTATCTTTATCTTCTACAACAAACTCGTATCTAGCATCTTTAGCATCCACGGCTTGTAAATAATAAATGCCATAAGGTTTTTTATGTACATCACTCAAATCATAATTTACCTGAAACTTGCGCATATTTACCTGAAAGCCTTTTTCAACCATTACCAAACATTTTAGTTTACAAGCTGCTTTTGGTCCTAATTGTAAAGACTGATGCTGAAGTTCCAACATTTTTAATTCGTTTGGACTTGTGCAACCTGTTTTGTTGATGATGAATAACAAAATAATGCAACCAGGTATAAACCCAATTAAAAAAAGACGTAAGCGTTGTTTAAAGTTCATAAATAGTTAATTAGAGGATTATTGAGTTATAGATTTGATGAGTTAAATAGCATATCATATATTTTAAATTCAATAACTCTTAAAATCAATCACTCAATAATTGTTTTTACATAGCAGCCATTAATAGGTTAATATCCTTGTGAGGTAAATTAAAGGTTTCTCCTAAAAACTGATTAGTTAAAATACCATTATAAATATATACCCCATGTCTTACGCCTGCATCTTTTCTCACTAATCCATCAAATCCACCTTCATCGCCCATATTCATTAATATTTGCTGAAAAATGTTACTAAATGCATAAGAAGCTGTGCGCGCTACACGAGACGGAATATTTGGTACACAGTAATGAATAACGCCATGTTTTCTGAATACCGGTTTTGTATGATTAGTTACGGATGATGTTTCAAATACTCCACCCTGATCGATGCTCACATCAATAATAACCGAACCAGTTTTCATTTCGGCCACCATATTTTCGGAAACAATACACGGTGTTCTGCCTTTTGATGCTCTTAAAGCACCAATAGCTACATCGGCTGTTTTTAGATGTTTTTCTAATACTTTAGGAACAATAACCGAAGTAAAAATACGTGTTCCTAATTGACTTTGTAAACGACGTAAACGTGATGTAGAATTATCAAATACTTTTACAGTAGCTCCTAATCCTAAAGCTGCTCTTGCTGCAAATTCGCCAACTGTACCAGCTCCAATAATAACCACCTCTGTAGGAGAAATTCCACTAATACCTCCTAATATAGAGCCTACGCCTCCATTAGCATTACTTAATAACTCGGCAGCTACTAATATAGAAGTACCTCCTGCTATTTCACCCATGGCTCTGATAACAGGAAAAATCCCAGCATCATCAGTAATTAAATCAAAGGCTACACAGTTTAATTTTTTTGCTACTAATTTCTTTAAAAAATCTTCTGGCTGCACCGTTAATTGCAAAGCTGAAAACAAGGTTTGTTTTGCTTTCATACTTTCAATTTCTTCTAAAGTAGGAGGTGCAATTTTTAAGATAATATCTGCTTTGTAAACTTCATCGGTTGAATAAACAATCTCAGCACCTGCTTCGCTATAATCAGTATCTTCAAAATGAGCTGCAGAACCCGCACCTGCTTCTACTACAATTTTATGTCCGTTGTTTACCAATAAGGCAACAGCATCAGGCACTAAGGGTACTCGGTTTTCCTGAAAAGCAATTTCTTTGGGGATACCAATATATAATTTACCTTTTTTTCGAGCCACTTCAAGCATTTCTTCTTGAGGCGCATAACCACCTTTGGTTAAGGAAAATAAAACATCTTTAGTCATTACCATATTCGAACATTTTTTTAATTAATAACCACTACCATGAAATCTAGGTGCATTACAGTCGTCTAACGCTTTTCTTGGTCTGTAAATAATTCCTACTCTTAATTCCCACATACGTTGACTAAAGGCAACCTTATCCACAACCATTTTAATAGCATCTGGATTATAATGCACTTCGGTAAACCAATGCCATTTGCTAAATGATACAAACTCATAACCTACTCCAACATCAGGCGTAATATTAATTTTTGGAACAGCACCGGCAACAGCTCCATAAGCTGTAATTTGACGAGATAGATTATATTCTAATCTGGCACCTAACATCAAATAAGGAAAACCTCTGTAGCCTTCGTTACCTAAAATCTTAGCAAAATTATTCCATTGAATATTTGTATACGTATTAGGTGTAGCTGGACCTCTATCACCAGTTAAAGGAGCGCCCATAGGACGTTCTACTCCACCTTTTTTACAAAACTCCAATTCGGTTTGCCAACGAATGTGATCGTATTTTAAAAATTCGCCTAATAATCCTACGCTAAAAAAAATAAATTCTGCCGAGCGATGTGAAGGAGCCGGATACACATGCGTAAAGAAATCGGGTTCTTTAGGATTTAAGTTG
>JBBIUW010000381.1:0-3291 GCA_037440045.1 Sphingobacteriaceae bacterium | reverse complement strand
CGCCACCAGCACTACAAGCTTCAACATATAAACAAGAAGAACAAGTTGTTTCGAATGATGCTGTTCCGCCACCACCTCCGCCGCCGCCCCAAACATGAACAGTAACGCTTGTAACACAAGCCGGAACAGTCCAAGATGTAGTTCCTGCAACACTATATGTTGTTGTTTGAGATTTAATTAAATTAAACCCACTTATTAATAACAGGGTAAAAAAAATTGTTATTCTACGTGTTTTTCTTTGTAAAAAAAGCATCATCTTTTAATTATTTTTATAATAAATAAAAGTAGAGCATCCTCTATTTTTTATAAAGGGTGCTAGCACTCCAATAAAATTATATGTTTTTAATATATTTGATTTCACAGATTTTACCATGCTTAAAAAAAAACATTATATCCTTTATTTTTTTACACTTTGTTTTTATGTAGTTGATGCTCAGTATACAAACGACATAAAAGAATTATTGAAAAACGTAAAAGAAGCTTCTTTTTATGATTCTACGAACTTATTTAAGAGAGGAAAGGAGACTATAAATATTGCCTCTCAAACCCCTAAAAATTATGGGGCTGTTGCCGAAGTTTACCTCTATTACGGAAATTACTTTTATTATACCAGAAATACTGCACGAGCTAAACAGTATTTTCTTCAAGCTATACATGAGGCTGAAAAAACAAATAATAAACACATTGAAACTCTTTCCCGAATTCGTTCCATATATATGGAACATGAAAGTGGGCTTAACCCAAACGTTGAAAATGATTTTAAAATTTTATTGGAAGAAACAAAAAAACAAGGAGATTTTGAAAACACTGCTGAAATATTAAATTTTTTGGGGATTTTAAAAGAAGAAAAAAATCAACATCAAGAAGCTGCAAAATTATATTTAGAGGGTTTAAATTTTTCTGAATCACATTCTATATCTCATTATCCCGCGGTGTTCAGAAATAATCTTGGTTTAATTAAACTATACACTGGTCAAATAGATGATGCATTAATTGATTTTGAAAAAGGACTTGAGTCGGCCAAAAAAGAAAACGATAAAAATTTAGCTAGCCACATACAAATTAACATGTGTTTAATTTACGTTGCTAAAAACAAAATTGATGACGCTCTAAAAATATTTGCCGAAGTGATTAATTACGCAAGGGTAAATAATCATCCACGAGAACTGTCTGCGGCATTCATTAATTTGGCATCAGCTTTTAATAATTCTGGCAAAAAGGATTTTGCTTTAGCCTACACAGATTCTGCTATTGCTGTTTTAAAACATCGTACATTAAAAACCGAATTAACCAAAGCTTATTTAGAAAAAACTGATGTTCTTATTGGTCTCAATAAACATCAAGAGGCCAGAGAAACACTTGAATTGGCTAAGGCAATTTTTACAAAAACTAAAAATCTAGAAGATGAGGCTTCATATAATTTATTGTTATATAGAATTGAAGAATCAGAAAAACAATACAAAAAAGCACTAGATTATTTTTTATCCTATCGAAAAATAAAAGATAGTATTGAACAAACCGTAAATGGCAAAATTATTCAAGAGCTTCAATTAAAATATAATGTTCAGAAAAAAGAAATTGAACTTGAGAAAGAAAAATCAAAATATTTGCTTTTAGAAAAAGAGCACCAGGATGAACGCTTCTTAAAATGGCTATCTATAGGTATTGGATTAATCGTCATCATCATTGTTATTGCAATTGTTTCATATGTTTATTCTTCCAAGCTTAGAGAAAAACAAGCCTTGTTTAGTAGACAATTAATTGAAAACATTGAATCTGATCGGTTAAGAATATCCATGGATTTACATGATGATATTGGGCAATCCTTATCCATGATTAAATCCAAACTAAGCCATTCAAAATGTAATCAAGAAGATAAAATGTTAGAATCTGAGCTTTCACGAGTCATTGAGCAAACTCGCGAGATTTCAAGAAATTTATATCCGTCTTATTTAGAAAAAATAGGTCTTGTTCGTTCCATAGCTCGTTTAATGGAAAACGTTCAAACCTCATCAAAATTAGAGTGTAGTTTTGATGTCACAGAAAAAGTAGACTCTTTACCTATTGGAACAAAAACACATATTTATCGTATTCTTCAAGAGTGTACAAATAATACGATTAAACACGCTAAAGCAACTGCTTTAAAAATTTCTATCGAAGAAGAAAAAGGCGATTTTACACTTGTTTATCAAGATAATGGTTTAGGTATAAGTTCTAAACAAAAAGAGGGATTAGGACTCCTCTCAATACAAGAAAGAGCAAAAATTATTAACGGTACGGTTAGTTTTGATAATAAATCAAATAAAAGTTTTAAATTAACACTTCATTTCAATGGCTAACTCGTTACATATTAAATCGTTATTAATAGCAGATGATCATCCTATTTTTAGAAAAGGATTAATTGATTTGTTACAAACCGCTTTTCCAAATGTAACTATCACAGAATGTCATAATGGTGCAGAAGCCATAGATGGTATTTTAAAACAAAAACCTGAAGTAGCAATTTTGGATATTAATATGCCAGAGGCAAATGGATTAGATGTTTGCAAACGCGTATTAAAAGAAAACTCAAATACAAAAATCATTATCCTCACCATGTACCGAGAAAAGGAAATGATTAAAAATGCTATCCTTTCTGGTGCTTTGGGATATATTTTAAAAGATACGGCTGGCGATGAACTTGTTGATTGCATTAATACGGTTTTAGCTGGCGATAAATACATTGGTACCGCAATGCTTCCACATCATACAGAATTAAGCCTTGAGGATAAAAAGAAACAACAATTAGTTGAGGGTTTAAAAAATTTGAGTCAGGCCGAATTAAAAACATTAAAACTTGTAAGCCAAAATAAAACCTCTAAAGAAATTTCAGAACTTTTATTTTTATCTGAAAAAACGATTGAAAATTATCGTTCTCGTATTTGTCAAAAATTAGAACTTCCTCCACGTAACAACAGCTTAGTAATTTGGATAAGCGAAAACAAAGAATTATTATCCTATATCAGTGAATTTTAGTAAATAAAAAAGGGAGTTTAATAACTCACTTTCTATTTACAATAACAATTGTTGTATTTCATAGTGCCACACGGTTGCACATGTTCTTTCGAAGCAAGCGAGCCGGGGCGCGTGACTATGTTCAACTCGTCGAGAACACGAGGAGAGACGGCAAGTCTCAGCAGCGTGTGGTGGCGACTCTTGGGAGGCTTGACAAGCTGCGTGATTCTGGAGAGTTAGAGTCGCTTCTGCGGTCTGGGTCCAAATTCTGCAAAAACAGTATTTCCGGCGGAGAGC
>JBBIUW010000380.1:0-3301 GCA_037440045.1 Sphingobacteriaceae bacterium | reverse complement strand
CCTGGAACATTATCAATGTCTTTTTTCCAACTTGCTTTTACACTCTCAAAATCCTTTTTAAGTTTATTTGCTGTAAATGTTTCAAAATCTTCGAGTAAAGAATTTGTTATAGCAGCTGGGCTTTTTCCTTTTAATGTATCGTAAATTATTTTTTCAACTTCTGCTTTACTGTATGGCTTTTTAAGCACATTAGCATCTACTAATTCGAGATAGCTATTTGTGCCAAATTGCGAGCGACCTCCTTTACCAACAATAACTACATCACGCTTTATTTGTTTTGCTTTTAAATCAAGTGTTTCTACTTCTAAATCATATTCTCCAATTTGTTTTAAGTATTCAACCTGGTCGTTATAACGTGCTATAATTTCATCGTAAAAAGCTTGTTGCTGTGTAGTACTTAAAATAGCGATACGCCCACTTACTTTACTCGCTGCATCTTCAATAGCTTCCTTTTCTGTTTTTTCGCCATCGTTCGAGCTTTTTTCTAGCTTCAATGGATCATCAATTAGTTTATTGATTTCTTTGTTTTCAATTAGGTAATCTAAAACAATTGTATCTCCAATTTTATTTAAGAAATCAGGAACACTTAAAATAGCTGAACTGTTTTTTTGGTTACTGGTTGTATTGGCATCTAGTGATTTTAATTTACGTTGTAACATCATCATTAAACGTTGTTCAGCAGGAATAGCGGAACTCATGTAATCGTAAATAGGTTTTATAATTTGTCCTGTACGATTGATACGTCCGCGTTTTTGAACCTCTTTATTAATATCTAATTCGGGCTGCAAAACAATCATTACTCGCTGCTTTACATTTTCTCTTGAAACCTTATTGGTTGGTACGGCATGAGCGGATGCTCCAGTACTTCCACTTTGGTTAATCATTAATACATCAACCTCGTTATTGTTGAACATACGAAAAGCATCATTTGTATTAATTTTTTTGCGGGGCACAATAATTCCAACCATTGTACGTGGGTTTATTTGCACTTCTGATTTACGACCTGTAACCTCTGCTACTGTGTAACCTGCATCGCTAATGCGCTGTTTTATAATATCAATAGGGCTAATACTTATACCAGTACTTACCTCTTTTATTTGCTTTTTGATGCTTAAGTAATCAGCCTGGCACTCTGCTGAAATCTCATGAGGTTTTAATAACTCATAAGTGCTATCACCCATTGCATTTTTTTTAGTGATTTTTAAAACAGCATCTAAGCCTTTTTCTAATACCACACTAAAATCTGCATTTATTTGTCCGCCTGGTTCAATTCCCATATCATCCAAAAAGCTTTCCATAGTGGAAGCAAATGCAATAACTGGTTTCTTACCTTGCTTTAATCGCATGATACATCTATCTGCAACAGCATCTGCTTTAATGCTAAATAGCATTTGATTAATCACATTAAACACTTTGCTAAAATATGGCTGATTATCAACCCCTGCATTTGAAGTACCTTTACGTGCCTCCACTTCGCTATTTTGAGCTGCCGCAATATCATCTAACTCATCAACCTTTTTTTCAATATGGTCTTTCTGAAATTTTATAATGCGTTGGATGATGGTTGTTATTTTATCGCTGGTAGCACGGTGTTTTGATGCGAGTTCAGTTAGTGTTAAATAGTTTACTTCAATTCCCTCATAGCTTCGCTCACGTCTTAACATTTGAGCTTCTTTAACCAATTGTGAAGCAAGTACTTCTTGTAAAGCTACACCGCCTCTAATAATCGCATCGGTTAAATCTTCGCTACTCATGTTTGCTTCGTTTATGGCTGTTTTTAGCGCATAAATTGGCATATTATCGGGGCGTTTGGCAAATGTTGCACTTAAAAATAAGACGCCACGTGACTCGGAAACAACATCTTTTAAAAATAGTCCTGTATTACTACTTCCACTTGCATTATGTGCCTCATCAAAAATCAAAATACTATCCTTTGCCATTTCCATTAAAAAATAAGGCTTGATGGGTTTACGCTCAACGCTATTAAATTGAGAGTAAGTAGCCATTATAAAATCGTATTTTGATGGTAATTTTTTACTTTCGAGTATTACTTGTTGAGCTTTTGATTCGAGAGCCTGGTGTAATACATTTCCCTCCTCATCTTTAACGTCTGTTTTGCTTTCTTTACCGTTAACTATAAACGGTACCAGGTTACCACTTCCAATAGCAATTAAATCGCGATAAATATCCGAGAAAAGGTTAGGCTTTTCTGTTATGAAGATTGGTTTTAAACCTTGCTCAACTGCATAACGGATAATAGCAGCTGCTTGACGACCTTTTCCTATACCTGTTTGGTCGCCAATTATCATGCCTTGTCGGTATGCTTCAATATTGTAAATAGCCAATGCCACTGCATCTATTTGTTCGGCTGCTAATGCTTTACATAACTCAATAGTTGTTTTGTAGTTTAATCTATCAGCAACAAAATCAATTGTGCTGCCGCCTACATTTTTATTAACTCGCTTAATAGCCTGGTGTGTTTCAAAACCCATACTATCAGGTACATCAACATTTAATGTATTGCAACTTTGGCTAACTGGTGTGTAAGCCATGCCTAAAGTGTTTGGATCAATAACACGCCCGAAATTATCGTAAGTGTTAAATTTTGTTATAGTTCGTTTCATAATATTATTTAAAAATTCAGTAATTGGAGTTCGAGCTCCAATGCTTCAGCTTCGAATTCTAAAATACTTGTACCGGATGAATAGCTTGTGATAATTTCATACAACCAATTAAAATCCCCTATAACTGTTTGACTATGCTTTGTTTTAAGAGGTGCAAATCCTCCTGGCATATATTTACGGCCATCAATTAAAATAAGCCTTACATTAAATGCTGTGCCTTGGCGGGAATATAATTTGTGGCCATCAATCAGGATAACGTCCACAACATTGTAGTGAGAATATAAATAACTAAAAAAGGTTCTGTTTTTACCTGCTTGTATTCTGCCTTTATCGTCCCAAGTTGTATGCCCACCAATGATGATAGCAGCCTTGCCGTTATCTTTCATTGTATTGAGAGCATGAATAGCCATAGCGTGGTCTAAATCAGCTATATCAAAGGTTCCGTTGGTGCTTTTGATAATTAGCTTTTTATTTAATCTACCAAATGGGGGATTTGTTAAGATAGCATCAAATTCTTTGGAGTAGGGAAGTGGCTCTGAGCCATCAATTTGAGTTACTTGTTTGTAACCCTGAGATTTTAAATTTTCGTTCCTAAAATCTTCAATTTCATTAACAGTAAAATTACTACTGCTACCAGCAATAGTTAATAATCCATTACCTGCGCTTGGTTCAAAATA
>JBBIUW010000379.1:0-3318 GCA_037440045.1 Sphingobacteriaceae bacterium | reverse complement strand
AGATTTTAAATTAGTTAAAAAACAATATAAAGAAAGCGTGAAAAATGATGAAACAAGTGCTAATGCAATGGCAGGCAGAGCATTTAGCTATGCTTTATACGGTAATTCTGTAATGGGATTAGAACCTTCGATTAAATCAATTGAAAATGTTGAATTAGCAGATGTAAAAGATTATTATTCTAAGTTCTATTCTCCATCTGTTACCAATGTTGTTATTGTTGGTGATGTTGAAGAAAAAGATATCGTTGCAAAATTAGGGTTTTTAAGCAAGTGGGAAGCTAAAGAAGTTAAAATTCAACCAATTGTTGAACCAACTGCTCCAACTGAGCCCCAATTCTTTATTTATAATAAATTTGGAGCTCCGTCTTCTGTAATCACTATGGGATATCCTTCATTAAAATTTGATGCTACTGGTGATTTTTATAAAAACCGTATAGCAAACTTTGTTTTTGGTGGGGCATTTAATAGTCGATTAAATTTAAATTTACGTGAAGATAAAGGTTATACTTATGGTATTCGCTCAGGTTTTTCTGGTGGTAAATACAATGGTACTTTTGTAATCTCTTCATCTGTAAAACGCCCTGCTACAGCTTTATCATTAGCAGAGATTATTAAAGAATTTACAAACTATCAAACAAATGGTATTACAGATAAGGAATTAGAGTTTACTAAAAATTCATTATTAAACGAAGAGGCTTTAAAATATGAAGCTCCTTATCAAAAAGCATCATTCTTATCAAATATTGTGAAATATAATTTAGATAAAGGATTCACAGCTCAACAAAATCAAATATTGAAAAATATTACAAAAGATGATGTGAATGCTCAAATTAAAAAATACTTTGATTTAAATAAATTAACTACAGTAGTTGTTGGAGATAAAGCAATGATTGAAGCACAATTAGACAAAGCTTCGAAAGATGCTAAAAATAAAGAAGTATTAAATAAAGTTAAATTAAAGAAAATTTCGGTTGATTAATTTATGCAAATGCACAATATTTGCGTCTGTATATTAATCATGCAAAAATAACTAACATAAAAAAACACTGGATAAAATCTATCTAGTGTTTTTTTTATATCTTAACCAAAAATTTATCAATATGAAAAACATTATTACAGCTGCATTCGTTACCATTTCAGCTATTTCATTTAGTCAAAGTAATCAAGTTCAAAATGCAAGCAACTATTTAAGAAACAAAGAAATAGATAAAGCAAAAATTGCTGCAGATGCTGCATCTGTTCACGAATCAACAATTAATAATCCCAAATTATGGAAATATAGAGGGCAAATTTATCAAGAAATTTACTTCTCAAAAGACCCAGCAATTAAAGGATTAGATGCTGAAGCAGAAGAAAAAGCATTAGATAGTTATATCAAGTGTTTGAAAAATGATAAAGATAAATTTTATCAAGAGGAAGAAGGTGGTGTTAGAGGTTTAATCGTTCAGGCAACTGCTGCAGTAAGTAATAAAGCTAATTTTTACAAAGTAAATAAAGAATATGAAAAAGCTATTTACTGTTATGATTTATTAGAACAAGCTTTACCATTTGATTTTGATCAAGGTATGAAGCGTGCTAATATTACTAAAGAAAAATTAATGTATAATAAGTTTGATACTTATAAATATGCTGCTAACAAAGAAAAAACAAAAGAGTATGCAGATAAATTAATTGCTAGTAAATACAAAGAACCAAGAGTATATACAGATATGGTTAAGTTATCTTTAATAGATAGAGATACTACCAAAGCATTAGAATATATCGAAAAAGGTAAGTTAATGTTTGAGGATAACATGGAGTTAGTTAACAGTGAAATCAACATTTATTTGGCTCGTAATAAAACTGACGAATTAAAAACTAAATTAAATGATGCTATTAATTTAGCTCCAGATAATGAGGTATTACATGCGATTTTAGCAAATCTATATCAAAAAACTAATGAAAAAGATAAAGCAGAAGCAGAATACTTAAAAGCTTTAGAAATTAAACCAGACTATGAAATTGCTAATTATAACTTAGGAGTAATGTATTTTAACTTAGGTAATGAGTGGAATGATAAGTTAGGAGCCTTACCTCCAAAAGAAACAGCTAAGGCTAAAGAATATGAAACTAAAGCAAATGAGTATTTCAAAAAAGCGGTTGTAAATTTTGAAAAATCGTATGAAGTATCTCCTGATAAAGCTACGAAACAACAATTACGTAAATTATTTTTACGTTTAGGTGAAACTGAAAAAGCTGATAAATATAAATAACAAAATAGTCCTGATTAATTCTTATTAATAAACTCATGAAAATTCTAAATATCATCATTCTGGCCGCACTTCCTTTTTTTGCAATTGCTCAAAAAAACAAGGTTCAAGGCGCTTGGAGAGCACTAAGTGATTATGAATCTACTTTACCTGATAATCCAGATGCATCATATTTGGTAAAAGCCAAAGAAAATATTGATTTAGCTGCTTCAAATGAAGAAACTAAAAATCAAGTTAAAACTCATGCTTATAGATTAAGAATTTATACAAGTTTGTTTTCTGAAAATTTAAAAGCAGAAGAAAAAAAACTATCCTCTATAGCTGATAAAAATGAAAGAATGCAAATGGCTTATGGGAATGTATCTATTTTGGAGTTTGATGAGGCTCACAAGAGCTTACTTAAAATTCAAGAGATAGACTCTAAAAAGTTTGAGAAAATTATTAAAGGAGAAACAGATACTGACGAAGATGGGAAATTATTTACAGCTATCAGTCAAATTATTGTTTATCAAGCTAATTTAGCATCTGGAAAATATAAGTTGAAAAAGTTTGATGAGGCTGCTGATTTATTTGAATCATTAGCGACAACCAATACTTTAATGACTGGAAAAAAAGATACTTCTAATTATTATAACGCTTGTGTTTGTGCTCAAAAAGCAAAAAATCAAACTAAAGTATTTGATTATAATAAAAAGATGATTGATCTTAATATTGCTACCTCTTATAATTATCAAACTATTTATGAATTAAAATCATCTCAAAATGATACAGCTGTTGCTATGGAATATTTAGCTAAAGGCCGTAGTCAATTTCCTAGTGATGTGTATTTAATGAATAAAGAAACAGAGATATTTCTACAAAGAGGGCAACAAGATAAAGCATTAACTAATTTGAAAACTGCTATAGCTAAAGAACCTAACAATGCCGTTTTACAATATGTTATAGGTAATGTTTATGATAATTTAGCTAATCCAAAAGGTAAGAGCGGTAAAGATACTACTAAACCAGCTGATTATGAAAGTTTAGTAGTGAAGGCTGCAGAGCATTATCAAAAAGCTGTTGATTTAAA
>JBBIUW010000378.1:0-3338 GCA_037440045.1 Sphingobacteriaceae bacterium | reverse complement strand
AAATTATAAGTTTCTGAATGACAAAGTTCTTTGTTTATATAAGAAGATTGAAGGGTAGTTTCAGTGTTGTTGTAATTAAATGTATTGTTGAATTTTTCTGTATTATATCTCCATTCTTTTGCAGCAGTAAAACCAGAAAACAAATTAATTTTACGCCCTTTATAATTCAAGGTAAATCCTCCGGATGGATTGCCATAATAACCTTGAGAAAAATTACCAAAAACACTTCCGCTAAAACCAACTAATTTTAATTTATTTGTTTTTATATTAATCATCCCTCCAGTGCCAGCTGCATCATATTTAACTGGAGGTTTTCTTAATACTTCCATTTTGTCTATTTGAGAAGCATTCATGCTTTTAAGAATGTTCATTAATTGTTGCCCACTTACTTGTTGAAGCTTACCATCAATTAATACTTTAACTCCAGTTTTACCTTGTATGCTAATATTACCATCTGATACTGTAACTCCTGGTAATCTTGATAATAAATCATATGCCGTATTGCCCATTGCTAATGCCGTACCTTCTATATTTACAATAACATTACCATTTTTATATTCAATTGTTTTTTTTTGAGCAGCTACCGAAACTTCATTTAAATTGATAGCATTGGCTTTAAGACTTATTGATGGTAGAGTAATTGTTGTTAAACTATCATATTCAAACTGATCAGAAACATATACATCAAAGCCAATTGCAGAAATTTTTAACTTATAAGTGCCTTTCTTTATGTTTTCAAAACAATAATTACCATTTTCATCTGTCATAACTCCTTTAATAATACTACTATCATTAACTTGTATTAAACCAATGGCATTAAAGGAGATAGGAACTTGCAAAGTATCAGTTAGCTTTCCATTAATAGCACATTGCGCTTTAACAGATTGTATTGAAGCAAATAAGACGTTAAATAATAAAAAAAGATTTTTTAATTGCTTCATAGATTTAGAGCTAAGATATTATAAATTAAATTTTGACATTATTCCTATAACTATTATTAACACTTTTTGGTAACATTCAATCAAAAAATTGAATTAACACTTTTTTAGCATTTTTTATAATCTAGCCTTATAATACTTTTTAGACTTTTTAATAGATTTGAAAAACAAAATAATATTATGAAAATTATAGCAATTATATTACTGTCTGGATTTGGATTCTTAACTACTTTTTTTCAAGCACCAACGTGGAAAAAAGAACAACTGATGAGTACAGTTGAATTAAGTACAAAAATTAAAACTAATGCAAAAGATAAACCATTGATATTTAATGTTGGTCCGATGGAGAATATAAAAGGAGCAATAGGAGTTGGCGCTGCTACAAATGCAACGTTTGGAAGTAAAATTTCTGGATATTTAACAATGGAAAGCAAAACTAAACCTATTGTTGTTTATTGTGGTTGTTGTTCATATGCAAGCTGTCCTAATATTAAACCTGCATATGACTATTTAATTGCGCAAGGCTTTAAAAACACCAAAGTGTTAGAGCTTCCTGATGGTATTAAGCCTGATTGGGTAGCTAAAGGATATCCTACAGAATAAAATAATTTTAAAAAGCTACTATTTTTTGGTAGCTTTTTTTGTTTTTCTTTCCTTAAATTTGATAAACAAAGAATAAAAAATTCATTTGATAAATTCTAAAATTTATGAGTAACGAAATACCACGTCGTAATTTTTTAAGTCGTTCGTTATTTGCTTTAGCAAGCGCTATGGCAGCTCCTTCTTTATCTTTTTCTGAATCATTTAAAAAAGCGTATAAATCAAATTCAATGACACCTATATTAAACACTAAACCATTAGGTTTCCAATGGGAAACTTCTGATCCTTTTTTATTTTGTGTTCATCATGAAGATAATTTTCCAACAGGAAACGACCAAATGGCTCCAGATACTAAGTATTTAAATGGTCGTCATATGGGAGATGATTTTATTATTAAAGATGGTTTTAGGATGTATCATGGAAAAACTGTTCCTGGTTTCCCTGGACATCCGCATCGTGGTTTTGAAACTATAACAGTAGTTCGAAAAGGAATTGTAGATCATGCCGATTCGATGGGAGCAGCAGGTCGTTATGGAAATGGAGATGTGCAGTGGATGACAGCAGGGAAGGGAGTTCAACATTCAGAAATGTTTCCGTTAATTCATGCTGATAAAGCAAATACAATGGAGTTGTTTCAAATTTGGTTAAACCTACCAAAGAAAAACAAAATGGTAGAGCCACATTTTAAAATGTTTTGGAAAGAGTCAATTCCTAATCACGTTTATACAGATAATTTAGGTAAAAAAACAGTGGTTGAAGTAATAGCTGGGCAACTAGATAAATCAAAAGCTCCCAATCCTCCACCAGATTCTTGGGCTGCAGACAGTACACATGAAGTTGCTGTGTGGAATATAAAAATGGAAGCTGGAGCTAGTTTTACATTACCAAAAGCGTCAACTGGAGTTAACCGTACTATTTATTTTTATGAAGGAAAAGATTTAAATGTAACTGGAACCAATATTTCTAATTATCATGCTATTGAGTTAAAAGCAGATGTTGAAGTCGAATTAACAGCAAGTCATGAAACAAGTATTTTAATGCTACAAGGTAAACCTATCAATGAGCCTGTAATGCAATACGGACCTTTTGTAATGAATACAAAACAAGAGATTAATGAGGCTTTTGAAGATTATCATAAAACACAATTTGGCGGATGGCCTTGGCCAAGATATGACCAAGTTCATGAAAGAACTAAAAATCGTTTTGCAAAATATGCAGATGGAAAAATAGAAGAAAAGAATTCTTAAATATGAAAACTAATCGTTCACGATTAAGTCTTTTACTTCCTTGAAAGCCTTGCTTAAATTCTTTTTTTGTTCTTCAAGCAATTCTTTAGTTTCAGCTTTACCAAGCGCTAGCTGTAATTCTAAATGTTCAAATTTACCTTTTACCTTATCCCATTTTTCACTATCTTTTTGAATCGTTGCTTTTACTTGCGATTTCAATAGTTGGTATTGAGTGTTTGATTCATTTTTAAATTCCTCAAACTTATCTTCTAATTCAGATTTGCCTAAAGCAGTTTGAACTTGAAGTTCTTCCATTTTAACAGCTGCTTTCTTAAAAAATGAAACGATGTTATCTCCAAAATGCGCCATGATTTTTTGTTTAAAAGATTTTACATAAAGATATAATAATCATTTAGTTATTAAAATGATTTTAATAATGTGTTTATATGAATATTATCAGAAAAAATAAGATTAAATGATTTAACACTAATAGATGTTTTAACATTAAATAGTTATAACTACATAAATATTCTTTTATCTTTGGTAAAATGATTTTTATGAAAGCTTTAATTTC
>JBBIUW010000377.1:0-3340 GCA_037440045.1 Sphingobacteriaceae bacterium | reverse complement strand
AATTTTTTTAATAATAGTAATTAAAAAAGCCCGCACATACGTGAGGGCTTTTTTTGTTGTAAACTATTTTAGCGATTAATGGTTTTCTTAGTTGTAAAAATATTAATTACACCCCTCATCACCACAACCGCAAGAACTTCCAGAGGCAATTGGTTCAATCACACCATTCGTATGTTCTTCGTATGCTTTGGTTAATGCACCTAAAAAAGTTTCACTTTCTTGTGCACCTGATACTGCATATTTTCTGTCTAATACAAAAAATGGAACTCCACGAACTCCAATATGCTGAGCTTCCATGATATCTTGTTCTACTTCGTTTGAAAAAGTAGTGTTATTTAAAACCTCAGTAATTTCTTTTTCATCAATGCCTAATTCTTTTCCAATTTGCAATAGGGTAGAGTGGTCGGCAGTGTTTTTACCTTCGGTGAAATAAGCTTTAAATAATTTTTCTTCTAACTCATTTTGTTTACCATACTTTTTAGCTAAGTGAGATAAGCGGTGTGCATCAAAAGAATTTGCTACTACAGCTTTATCAAAATGAAAATCCAAACCAACTTGTTTAGCAATATTAGCAACATGAGCAGTTGTTTCCAGCGCTTGTTGTTTACTCCAACCTTTTTTATGTGCTAAATGTTCTACACTGTTTAAGGCAGGGTCTGTAACCGTTGTTGGATCTAGCTGAAAGCTTTTCCAAATTACTTCTATATTTTCTTTGTGAGGAAATTGCGCTAAAGCATTTTCAAATTTACGTTTCCCTATATAGCAAAACGGACACATCACATCACTCCAAATTTCTACTTTCATTGTTTTATTTTTTTTTCTTGAGCTTGTCATTTCGAGCTGTCACACTGAGCGGAGTCGAAGTGCAGTCGGAAACAAACTGAAAGGTTAATATAATTTCAATACAAAAATAGACAATGTAGTAAGCTTTTGCAACGCTGCTGTATATTAAGAAGTGTTAAACTTCTTTTTTCTTTACGCAGCTTCCTCTCGGTTGATTACCCTCTCGTAATACAATGTCGGAATGTAAAAAATGTGCTGCTTCTGCCGAGTCTTTTACTTTAGTGGCGCTACGTTCTAGCATTTCAGATTCAAATTCGGTTAATACACTTTTTCTGATTCCAATTTCTCTCCATTTAGATATGGAACTACATCCTTTATATATCCCTCTAGCTAATGATAATGCGTCAAGTAATGCTTGATTAGCTCCCTGTCCTTTAAATGGACTCATAGGATGAGCTGCATCACCTATCAATGTGACTTTTCCGCATTTCTCTAATAAGTCTGTGGTGAGTAACTCTCTGTCATAAACTGGATAGCCTGAAATTTTTGCTTCCATAGTTGATGATACAATTTGAGGAATAGGACTGTGCCATTGCGTTCTCCGACAAGCTTCTTCTTTAAGCGCTTGAGCACCCTTGGCACTTAGTTCCTTAGCCTCTTTTTCAGACATTGGGAAACTTAATTGCCACATCACAGAGTTTGAGTCAAAAGGCATGATGTAGATTCGATCATTGCCGTTAGCGGTTTGAAATACAGTGGCTGAATCTAATAATTCACTATCAACGTTTTTAAGCGCTTCCAAAGGACAAATCCCCAATATGACCATACAGCCTAAATAACGTAATGGGCTACTATCCTCGCCAATTAATAAGTTTCGCACCGAACTGCGAATGCCATCTGCTCCAACCACTAAGTATGCATTAGCGTTTTTTATTTCTCCTTTTACCTGAAAACTAAGATTAATACCATTTTCTTCGTTTTCTTTTATATCAATTAACTGGTGTCCCCATTGTACATCATAACGTTCACCGAGTTGCTCAATAATTGCTAGTCGCAAAGACTGTCTTGCAATATGCATATTTGTTCGCCTTGGCGATGGTTTTTCGTTTGATTGTAACCACTTTCTCATTCCCCATTCTCCAACTATTTTTCCTTCCGTGTTATGAACCACATGTCTTGTTGAAACTACGCCATTTTCTAAAGATGGGATACCTAATGCGTCAATGGCTTTAGTTGCTTGTTGCAAAGTAAGTCCATAACCCTGAGATCTTGCTTCGAAGTTGTTATCACGTTCATATAATGTAAAGGGAATGCCACGGTGCATACATGCCACAGCAAGAGCTACACCTCCTATGCCCGCTCCAATAATAGCTACATGCGGGTAATTTTTGGTGTCTGCTATTTGTGGATTATGAGAATGTATCAATCCAGTTCCTTGACAATTTAAGCAAGAAATTAAAGGGCTTTTAGGAGGAATAGGAGCAAGACCTTCTCCATTTGTTTTTTCAAATTCAGCAATTGAATTTTGATAATGGAGTCGCACTTTTTTACGAAGCCTTTGGTTTTTTTTGCCTCGACCTTTACATTCAGGGCAAATTGTCCAGTTAGCTTTTTCGTTTATCTCCTTTTTCAATCCTTTTTATTTAAGCTTGTGTTAATCCTTCATTAAAAAAGCTATCACATTTGTGATAGCTTTTTAGTTTTTACTTGGTTATGCTTCAGCAGGTTTTAATTTATTTAATTCTGCCATTACCATTTTACGTTTCTCGTTAAAGTCAGTAATTTTTTGTTTTTCGGCATTAATCTTATCTTCTATCTCTTTCATAAAAGGATTATTGCCTTTGCTGCTGGTTTTAAAGAAACCTAAGTTATTATCGTAAGTTTTAATACGAGCGTTAATTTCATCAATTTGTTTTTTGAAATAATCTGCTTCTTTTTTCAATGCAATTTCAGGATTTTCGCCATTAGATAAACGCTCTAATTTTGTTTTAAATTGCATCATGAATTTTTCAGCATTGCTCACATTCATTTTATCATACAATTCATCTAACTTATTATAAAACGCATCATTAATACGTTTTTTATCTTTCATTGGTACCATGCCTGCATTATTCCAATCAGCAGAGAATTGTTTTAATGCTGCGTGATTATCTGCTACATTATCAGATAAATTAAATTCATTAATTTTTTTCAAAAACTCTTCTTTATGCGCTAAGTTATTTTCAAAGCTAGCATCAATAGCTTCAAAGTGAGCTTTCTTTGCATCAAAAAAATGATTGCATGCTGCACGGAACTGATTAAATAATTTATTTTCATCACCTCCTGCATGTGGCACTTTTTTCCAGGCATCTTGTAGTTTAATTAATGCTAAACCTGTTTTTTGCCAGTCGGTACTGTCTTTTAAAGCATTAGCTTTGCCAATCAGTTCTTGTTTTTGAGCTTTTATAACGCCCATTTTTTCATGAACCTCATTAAAAAATACTTTCTTCTTAGCAAAAAACTCATCACATAGTTCTCTGAACTCTGCCCATACTTTATCGTTATCTTTTGCATTGGC
>JBBIUW010000376.1:0-3356 GCA_037440045.1 Sphingobacteriaceae bacterium | reverse complement strand
GAGTTACATAATCAAACAATGACAATTACCACATTTGATGAATTTTAAGTTATGAGTTATCATAAATTACTTCAAAAACAAATAAATAAGCATCTTACTGAAGAATGTCAACAGCATCCTTTATTTAAAAATTTTATAAATGCTGTTAATGAGTCTTATAATGCCTTTGAATCAGATAAGAAACTCTTAAATCATGCTTTTAGCATTAGCGAAAAGGAATATCAAAATTTATACGAAAATTTGAATAAAGAATATGATTTAAAGAATAGATCTATTGAAAAATTAAAAACTGCGCTAAAGAATATTGAAAAAGAAAATGATTCTAAGATTAATTTAGACAGCGATGACTTACTTGTTACTGTTGATTATATAAACTCAGAAATTCAAAAAAGAAAAGAAATAGAAGATAATCTCAATAGAACTTTAAAATTATTAATTACTCTTTTGTCTAATTTAAATTCAGGAATTTTGGTAGAAGATGAGAATAAAAGAATTTTATATACAAATCAATTGTTTTGTGATATGTTTTCTATTTCTACTTCGCCAGAACAAATGACAGGTATGGATTGTTCTGGCTCTGCAGAAGAGTCTAAATTTTCATTTTCTAACCCTGAGGAATTTGTAGATAGAATAAAAGATATTTTAGATAAAAAAGCTCCCGTATTTAATGATGAACTTTACTTGACGGATATGAGAGTTTTTGAAAGAGATTATATTCCAATATACATAAACGATGAATATAAGGGGCATCTGTGGGATTATAGAGATATTACCGAACGTAAAAATGCAGAAGCAAAATTACGAGCAAGTTTAAAAGAAACTTCAGATTATAAATACGCAATGGATAATGCTGCTATTATTGCTATTACAGATCATGAAGGGAATATAACGTATGCTAATGAAATTTTTAGTAAAATTTCCAAATATAGTATTGATGAACTAATAGGTTGCAACCATCGTTTGATTAATTCAGGCTATCATAGTAAAGAGTTTTTTGCAGAGATGTACAAAACAATTAAAAGTGGTAAAATTTGGCGAGGAGAAATTAAAAACAAACCTAAAGATGGTTCCTATTATTGGGTGGATTCTACTATTACACCCTTTATGGATGAGTACGGTAAGCCTTATCAGTATTTAGCAATAAGGTATGATATTACAGAACGTAAAAATTTTGAAACTAAATTATTAGAATTAACTAATATTCAGGAAGCTATTCTTAATGGAACAGACTATAGTATTATTTACACGGATATTAATGGAATAATTAAATCCTTTAATAAAGGAGCAGAGGATATGCTGGGGTATAAAGCCTCAGAAATTATAGATATAGAAACTCCTCAAATATTTCACGACGAGATTGAAGTTATTGAAAAATCTAAACAATTAACAGAAGAACTAAACCAAGAAATAAAGATTGGCTTTGATGTTTTTGTTACAAAAGCAAAAAGTCACCTTGTTGATACTAATGAGTGGACCTACATAACTAAATATGGAGAGCGATTGACTGTTTTGTTATCTGTTTCAGTTCTTCGCAATTCTTATGATCAAATTATAGGGTTTTTGGGAATCGCAAGAGATATCTCTAAACAAAAAAATGTTCAAAAAGCATTGCAAAATAGTGAAGAAAGATACAGGAACATTGTTGAAAAATCCACAGACATTATTTACAGAATTAATATGTTTGGGTATTTTAGTTATGTAAATAGTGTAGCCGAAAGAATAACTGGTTTTTCTCAAGAAGAATTGCTACATAAACATTATACTGATTTGATAAAAGAAAATTATAGAAAAGAAGCTGTTATATTTTATAGAGATCAAATTAGACAAAGAAAAACAACTACGTATTACGAATTTCCAATTATTACAAAGTCTGGAGAAGAAAGATATATTGGACAAAGTGTGCAATTGTCTGAATTAAATTCAAGAGATTTTGAATTAACTGCCTTAGCTATTGATGTTACTGAAAGAAAAAATTATGAGCTAAAACTAATTGAAACCAATAAAAATCTTGAATTATTAAAAACACTTATTAATAATACGTCAGATGCTATTCAGGTATGTAAAGAAGATGGACAGATGGTTTATATTAATAAGGAGGCATCAAAAAGATTAGGAATTGATAGAAAACAGTTGTTTAATTACAATGTAAGAGATTTTGAACAAATATTTAAAGAAAATAATACTTGGGAAAATTATGTGATTGATATAAAAAATGCGGGCACTAAGATTATTGAAGGAGAGAATATAAACACAATAACAGGAGAAGCATTTCCTGTAGAAGTTACCGTTAAATTTATAGAAATTGATCATATTGGTTATATCATCGCAACATCAAGAGATATTACAGAACGAAAACAAATAGAGGCATCGATAAAGATGCAAAAAGAAAAATATCAGAATATCATTGCTAATATGAATCTTGGTTTGTTAGAAGTTGATCAAAATGAAAATATACAGTATGCTAACCCTGGTTTTGAATTTATTTCTGGATACAAAGAAACTGAACTAATTGGTAAGAATGCAGCTAAATTATTTATTTCCGATTCACATTCTAATGTGATAGAAGATAAATTAAAACTCCGTAAGCGAGGTCTGTCAGATATGTACGAAGTGCCTATAAAGAATAAAAAAGGTGAATTAAAATGGTGGATGATTAGTGGAGCTCCTAATTATGATGAAAAAGGAAATTTAGTTGGTTCAATAGGGATACATTTAGATATAACAGAACAAAAACAATTAGAATTAGATTTAGAACTTGCTAAAAGTAAAGCAGAAGAGTCTTCTAAAGCAAAAGAAGCTTTTTTAGCTAATATGAGTCATGAGATTCGAACTCCACTTAATGCTATAATAGGTATGATTCGAGAATTATCTAAAGAAAAGCTTTCAGAAAAGCAAGTGTCTTATGTAGAGAATACCTCTATAGCTTCGCAACATTTATTGTCGGTTTTAAATAATATTTTGGATATTTCTAAAATCGAAGCAGGTGAATTGCAATTAGATATGCATCATTTTGATTTACAAAAATTATTGAATGATGTTAAATCAATTATGATTTCTAAATGTGCAGAAAAAGGCTTGTACTTAAAAATAAATCATCTTGAAAACATTAATACGATTTTTATTGGTGATTCATCTCGTTTTAGGCAAATACTATTAAATCTTATTGGTAATGCTGTAAAATTCACTGATAATGGAGGTATTACGGTTGATTATGATATACAGGATTTGCATCAGGGGTATCAAGCTGTTTATATTACAGTAACAGATTCGGGTGTAGGGATGGATGAGGCATATCTAAAAAATATATTTAATAAATTTTCTCAAGAAGATTCTTCAACCTCCAGAAAGTATGGCGG
>JBBIUW010000375.1:0-3367 GCA_037440045.1 Sphingobacteriaceae bacterium | reverse complement strand
AGCGGCTAAAATAATAACAAATACAGCTCCAAATAACGAGGCTTGATCGTGCGATGAAGCAACTGTTCCAACTAATAATCCAAAACCTGTTGCGGCTAAGCCAGAAGAAAATGCAACTAAAAACAATACTGGTAAACTATTGCCAATATTTAATTCGGGCATACCCATCATTGGTAAAATAAAGACACCAACGCCCAACATTAATGCAAACTGAATTAAACTCACAATAACGTAGGTAAGCATTTTCCCTAAAATTACAATCATGTATGAGCCAGGCATAGTTAATAATCTAAATGCACTACCATCATCTCTCTCTTTAATAATATTACCTGCTAATGGGATACAAATAAAAAACATAGCAAATAATGTCCATGCTGGCACATTGTGTTGTACAGAGTTTGGAATGATAGAAGAGTTATTATAAGAAGCGTAATCTTCTTTAAGATTAACAATAGGAGTTATTTCCAAAGGAGATGGTTTTGCTAAAGGAAAACTTTCTAGCATTTTTTCATTCAAAGCATTCATCATGCTTTGCATTTCTATTTGAGAAATAATACGATCAAAGGAGTTACTAACGGTTGTTTTAAAAGATTTTTTTGTGATTGGATCAAAGTATAATTGAACATTTAATCTCGTTGTATCTTTTATCCCAGCTACTTCTGTAGTATCTCCACTAAAGCTATTTAATAATTTGGTAACTCTAGCACCTGATTTTTCTCTTAAATTTTTACTTGTATTTTCAGGAATTATAACTCCAATAAAGTATGTGCCTTTTGCAATTTCAGTTTTGGTTTCTTCATCCGACAGTTGTTTTTTAGTAATTACAAAAAACTTAGAATTGATTAGTGCTTTTTCTAATGCAATTGATAAAGAGTCATGATCTCTATCTACAATCAGTAAAGGCACAGATGCTTCGTTTACAGAGCGGAATGTAGTATCCTGAATAAGAGTAATAATTAAAATTAAAACAGTTGGCATAATAAAAGTAATAGCAAGTCCTGCTCTGTCACGAGTTAAAACTTTGTATTCTTTATAAATGCTGTATAATAATTTCATTATTTGTCTCTGAATTTTACACCTGTAATTTTTAAATATACCTCTTCAATACTCTGACAATTATTTGATGCAATTAACTCCTTGGTTGCACCTTGAGTAATTAACTTACCATCATCAATAATAGCTATATGACTACAAAAATCTTCAGCTTCATCTAAGTGATGAGAAGTGTATAAAATAGTCATCCCTTTTTCTTTATTGAGTTTTTTTAAATGTTCAATAATTGCTTGTTTAGATTGAACATCCACACCAACGGTTGGCTCATCTAAAATTAAAAGCTGAGGGTCGTGAAGAAGGCCAGCAATTAAGTTTACACGACGTTTCATCCCTCCCGAATATGAAACAACTTTTTGGTGCATGTTTGCTTCTAAACCAAGAATAGTTAAATTTTCTTTAACCTTTTCTTTTAATGAAGAACCACTTAATCCATACATATGCCCTAAAAACATGAGGTTTTCCCAAGCAGTTAATTTAGGATATAATGCTATTTCTTGTGGAACAACACCAATAACTTGTTTACAAGCTTTACTGTTTGATTTGTGTGTTAATCCATTAATGGATATTTCTCCGCTACTTGTAGGAAATAAACCACAAAGCATGCTGATAAAAGTTGTTTTGCCAGCACCATTAGGTCCAAGTAACCCAAATATATCACCTTTATTAATTATTAATGATAAATCATTAACGGCAGCTCTTGGTGCATCTTTGTATTTTTTAGATACATGTTGTATGTCTACTAAAACACTCATCTATGCCGATTCTTGTAAAAATATTTTCATTTCACAAGTTGCAACTAATACATCATTACAAAATGATTTTGCTTCAATAATTGAAACATTCATAACTTGTGTTTTTGTTTTAACCTCAGTTAAAATTTCACTACCACTTTTAGGTAAATAATGAATAACAAGGTCTTTTATATTCCCAATAAAACCAACTGCTGGCGTTGTATTGTTTTTAACTGCCGCATATCCTGCCATACTAGCGGCACTCTGAGCCATGTTTTCAATAATACCAGATTCGGTTAAAACACCATTTTGAGTGAAGATGTGTTCTTCGATAATATCAAAACCAGTAATTACAGAAGATTCATCACATTGGTATATTCTACTAATCAACACAATTGGAGGTCGTTGAGGAATATATTTTAAAATAGAATCTGTATTTACTATGGGTGTACTAACAGTAATCATTATTTTGGTTTTGTAATGGCTCTAAGTTAAACAATAGACGATGCTTTTAGTTTAACAGGCTACAAAAATACGTTTATAAATGATTTTGACAACAAAAAATAATACCAAAACTGGCAGATTGTAATTTCTGCCAGCCTTAGGTAAATGAGTTAAGCAAACCATTTTTGACGTATTATGAACTTAATAAAAAAGATGATACTTATCACTAAAATCACAATAGGCCATAGTTTTATAAAAAACAAGATAATTTCTCCAAAAACGGATGCACCATCACTTAAAGCACTTAATAATTTAGATCCAAAATTTGGGGTATATGGTTCGGAAGGAATAGAGTAGGCGTAGGCTTCTTTTTTTGTAGTTTCTTTTTGATATATATTTATTGAAACCGTGCTGTATGAAACATCGTGCGCTAACTCAATTGTGTTTAGTTTTGTATTGTCGGCCCATTCTTGTTTTGCTAATAATTCATTTTCGGCATCTACCATTTGATCTAATTTTTTACCTTTCACATCCACTGCTTTTTCTAAACGTTTTTTATGATTTACAAATCTGTTTTCAGAAAGTTTAGCAGATAGAAATTCTTTGGTAACATCATTTGCTTTAATTTTTCTATAATCTAAATAATCTATTAAGCCAGAAATCTCCGTTAGTGTTTTATCTAGTTCAGTATTAGGAATTCTAAGTATAATATTATTGTGTACAGTGTAATTGATAATATCTAACATACTATCTTTGCTCACTCTTATTGAATTTTTGTAATTGACATCACTTTCTAAAACCGAAGACGTGACATAGCCATTATGTTCTGCTACAATTCGCTCAATATCAAAAGTAGCGTTTTTCACATCCTTTACTTTAAATGATAAATCGGCTGTTTTTACAAAAGCACGTGTACTGTCTGCTTTTAATTTTGGTTGTTCAACAGATTGAATAATGGTTGACACTGAATCTGCCAATGCTTTTGAACTTTCTGCATAACTGTTTTTTTCCTCTCTTGATTGACTGCAAGAAAATAAAATGATAGAACCGCTTAAAACTATACCCGATAATTTTAAGAATGTGAATGATGATGTTTTCATGGTTATGGATTTTATAATTGATGCCACAACTATGGTTTT
>JBBIUW010000374.1:0-3371 GCA_037440045.1 Sphingobacteriaceae bacterium | reverse complement strand
AATTGCTGGCACATATACCGTAAATGTTTTAGATGCAAATTCTTGCCCTGCAGTTATTACAGCTAACGTTTCACAACCTTCTGCCGCTCTAACATCAACAATTAGTAATGTGGTAAATTTACTTTGCTACTACAGTTCAGGAAGCGCGTCTGTTAACACATCTGGAGGAACAGCGCCTTATACCTATACATGGACCAGCACTCCTCCACAAAATGGTAGCACTGCTAATAATTTACCTAGTGGAACTTACACTGTAGCAATTTCAGACGCAAATGGTTGCGTTACCTCAAACTCTGTTACTTTAACCCAACCTTCACAAATATACTCTTCAGCAGGTATAAATGATACAATTTGTATAGGGCAACAAGCTACATTAACTGCATCAGCAACGGGTGGTGCAGGAAATTACTACTATGTTTGGCAACCAGTAAATACAACTAATGCAGGCACATTGATTATTTCCCCTACAAACAATACAACCTATACCGTAGTTGCATTTGATCAAAATGGTTGTGCTGGATTACCAGATATTGCAGAAGTTATTGTATTTAATTTAACGGCTCCTAATATTCAAACTTTTGGCTTAACACCGATTTGTCCTGGACAAAGTACACTGTTATCTGCATTAGTTACAGGCAATACTGGACCTATTACTTATAACTGGAGTAATGGATTAGGATCTGGTTCGGGACCGATTATTGTTATTCCTTCTCAACCTACAACCTACTATGTTACGATTTCAAATAATTGCGGAACATCTATTTTAGATAGTGTTGTAGTAGCCTTCAATCCTCCTCCAACTGTTGTATCAGCATTTAATGGAACATTAGCTTGTGCGCCAGGTATTTTAAATTTTATTGATAATTCTGTAACAGGAAATACCAATGATCCAATCACATCTTGGTTGTGGGATTTTGGAGATGGCAGTTCTTCTGTAAATCAAAATCCTAGTCATAACTATAATGCTGCCGGAACTTACTCTATTACATTAACAGTTACTACTGATGGTGGGTGTACAAATAACAATAATTCAGCGCCAATTGTAGTAACAGCATATCCTTATCCTGTAGCACAATTCTCGGTTAATACAACTTCTTTTAATTTACCATATGATGTTTTACATTGTACCAACCAATCAACAGGAGCTGTAACTTATTCATGGAACTTTGGTGACGGTAATACTTCTTCTCTAACAAACCCAAATCATTCCTACACAACTATTGGAAATTATGAAATTGTTTTAGTTGCCATTTCAAATCATGGCTGTGCTGATACTGCAAAAATAGACATTGTAACAGATGCCGATGTTGTTTTCCCTAACGCGTTTACACCTAGTCCTGATGGTCCATCGGGAGGATATTATGTTCCTGGAAGTTTAGACAATGATATCTTCTTCCCATACACATCAGGTGTTGTAGAATATAAATTCCAAATTTTTGATAGATGGGGTGAATTAATTTTTGAAACAGAAGATATTAAACAAGGATGGGATGGCTACTACAGAGATAAAATCTGTCAATTAGGTGTTTACGTTTGGAAAGCCTATGTAAAATTAAATAACGGAAAAGAATTCAAAAAAACAGGAGATGTAACTCTCCTTAGATAAGATAAATGCTTAGAAATTTAAAAATAACGATACTTTTTATTCTACTACAAAGTTCTATTGTATTTGGACAAGACATGCAATTTACACAGTTTTATGCCTCTCCATTATATCTTAATCCTGCGTTTACAGGAGCTAATGTTTGTTCAAGAGCTACTCTAGTTTATAGAAATCAATGGCCAAATATTAAAACAGCATATAAATCTTATTTACTATCTCTCGACCATTATGTTGCAAAACAACATTTAGGAGTTGGATTACAATTAGCCGTTGATGAAGCAGGAACAGGTGCTTTAAGAACAACAATCATCAATCCGTCTTTTGCGTACGAAGCTAAACTTAATAAAACTTCGGCAATTCGTTTTGGTGTTCAACCGGGAGTAACAATTAAAACCATAAATTTTGACAAGTTATTATTTGGAGATCAAATAGCTAGAGGTGGTAATACAGGAGCAAGCTCACTCACCACTGTTGAAAATCCTACACAAACAAAAGGTTTCTTTGATATTGGTGCTGGTGCATTATATTATTCTTCTAATTTTTGGATTGGAACCTCATTTTTTCATTTAAACAAACCTAATGAATCTTTATTAATGAGCGAAGGTTCGAAATTGCCAATAAAATATAGCGTTCATGGAGGTTATAAATTTCTTTTAAATGAAGATGAGAAAGATCCAAATTTAAAAAAGTCTATTTCAACAGTCATGCATTATAAAGGACAAGGAGAATTTGATCAATTTGACATTGGTGTGTATTACACGCAATACGGTGTTAATTTAGGTTTATGGTATAGAGGAATACCAGGATTAAAAGCTTATAAGCCTGGCTATAGTAACAATGATGCAGTAGCGGTTATTTTAGGATTTCAACAAGATAGATTAAGTATTGGCTATAGTTACGACATCACGATTTCGCAATTACAACGATTAACAAAAGGTTCTCACGAAGTCACCTTCTCGTTTCAGATGTGTAAACAAAAAACAAAAACAAAACGAGTATTGGTATCTTGTCCTAAATTTTAAGAATTATTTATTTTTCTTTAAAAACTCTTGAATTAACTGTTCATCGGTTTTACCGATATTACTGATACAAGCCTTAGCATCATTAGCAAAAGGTGTGTTTGGGTATTCTCTTAGAATTTGATGATAAATTGTTCGAGCTTCAGATTCATTATTTAACATTGTAGCATCATCATATAATTGAGCTAATAAAAACATAGCTGCACCTCTACTTTTAAATTTCGGAAAATCATCAATACATTTTTTAAAAAATGATTGAGCTTGAGTATATTTTTTTATGGATTGAGCTACTTGGCCTGCTTTAAGTAAAAAAACTGGAGCAAGGGTATCCTGCTTGCAGTTTACAGAAAATTCATAAAATGTTTTAATTGCTTGTTCGGCAACATTATTATTTAGAGAAGTAGCATTTAATAAAATATTATCCAAACGCTTTACTTCTTTAAGTAATACAGTACAAGTATCTTCTTTTACAATAAGGGTATCTTTATTAGCAACTTGATGGTTTTCATTTGAATTTGTATTATTCCCACAAGAAATAAAAAGTACCGAACTTGAAATAAAAAATCCAATTTGCTTTAACATAATTATCGTTTAGGTTGAAACACTCTTGTTTTGTAATCTGCTCTAAATTTTCCTTTTGAAATATCTGTTAATTTACCGCCAATTAGCTTACGTTTAAAAGGATTGATTTTATCAGTAAATAAAATACCTTCTATATGATCATATTCATGCTGAATAACTCTAGCAAT